>JAKOSN010000166.1 GCA_029777335.1 Planctomycetota bacterium | reverse complement strand
TCATCAGGGAGAGCGCACGAGGGTGTTTCTCTCCAGGTCCGCTCATCCCGGTCTCGGCAATGACGAACGGCAGATCCTTCACCCCCAGATCCTTGCGAATGTCGCGGATGAAGTTGGCCATGTTCTTCTCGTACTCGTCGTTGAAGCCCTGGTTGACGCGATCGTTCCACCCCTGGTGCCAGCCGAACCCAGCGATCTCGGGCTTTCCGCCTGCCAGTTCAGGAAAGTGCTTCTTCAGATCCCCAAGAATGCTCCTCGTCTGCTGAACGATTTCCTTGTAGTATGCCCGACCTCGCCTCCCGAACTCGGCGGCCGGAAGTCCCGGGCCAGACTCTTGCCGCCCCAGGCCAGTTTGATCAGCAGCACGGGTTCCTCGAAGGCGTCGCCAACGACCTGGCCGAAGCCCAGTTCCGGCCCGATTCGATCTGTGCCGCCGCCGTAGCCCACCGTAAGTCGGCCTTTGCGGTCGAGATAATGAATCCAGACATCGTCACGGATCGCCCAGGCGCCGTCTTTCCCCACCAGGTGCTTGTAACGGGCCGCTGTCGCGGGATCCTTGACGAGATACTCAAGGCTGCCCTTGCCCCCGTTGTGCTTCGGGTCGGCCTTCACGAACCCCGTCCCTGCCATGTTCGATTGCCCCGCAAGGATAAACACCTTCACGGGCCTGTCGGCGGCATGCAAGGGGTTGAACAGCACGAGCACCGCCGCGGATACGAGGAGAGCACGAAGCATGGTGAGCCTCTTGGTTCAGCACTGGTCCGCGCAAGGGCTCAATGTCGCCCCTCTTCGCCGAGCCCAGGGATTATTGATCAGAGATATTCTACCCCTGGCAAGCCAGTTGACGAGAGGCATCGCTTCTGGGTTCGTGCGCAGGACCAGCCCTCCATCCAGACTGCTTGATCGTGCGTTAACGTCAACTCTCTGCCCTTTCTCGCTCCCGGCCAGGTCGACGAGAGACGTCCACCAGCAAGGCAAGGCGAACGTGGCTCCTCTTATGACACAAGATATTTTAATATAATGATTTACTGCAAACACGATGAGGTTCCCAACTCCCTGCAAGCGCGCCTCTCGTCCCCGGTTGTGCAGTTCCCGCGACACCAATCGTAACGAGCTGGAGAAAATCATTGCCAATGCGCATAGGTTCGTGCAGAATGGATGATTAGTATTTTCCGCGTCTCCCATCTTGACGTTCGTCACTGGTGTGTGACCGATGCTCCGAGGCAGAACTCCTCGACTCACTCAAACCGGAGGTGAGGAACGATGAAGCAGTGGTGGCTAGCGGCGGCAGCTTTGCTGAGCCTGAGTGCTGGCCTGGGTCGTGCAGATTATGTGCTGATCATCGCCAATCTCAACGCAGCTCGCCCGGAGAATCTGCCACGACCAGGTCAAGGAGCCCAGGGACAGTTCGGAGCAGCCGGCTTCATGGGGATTCCCGGTCAGGGGGGAGTCACAGGCTTGCCTGGTGGCGGGGTGACTGGTCTGCCTCAACCAGGTGGTGGTGTGACGGGGTTGCCTCAACCGGGCGGCGCCACCGGCTACCCCGGGAGTGGGGTGACGGGATTCCCTCAACCGGGGGGAGCCACTGGTTACCCCGGCGGAGTGACGGGGTTCCCTCGTCCGGGGGGAGCCACTGGCGGACCTGGCATTCCGGGTGGAGTCACCGGCGGACCTGGCATCCCTCCGGGAGGATTCATGGGGATTCCTGGCGCTCCGGGCATGGGCGGGGCTCCAGGGGCTGATCCAAACATCGACGAAACCCCCGCGCTCAAGGTGATGGCGGTCATCGAGACGACCAACCGCCCCAACTGGACGCTCTTCGCACGCCAGGGATATGTCCACGTCGACCACAAATGGGGGCAGACGATGTTGCTCCCCGGCCTGCCCAATGTGATGCAGATCATCCCGTTGCGCAACCGCGATAACAAGAGCCTCCCTTCGATCGAGCAGCAATACGAAGCACGCTACCAGGAAGTCACCAAGGGCAAGAAGGCATCCACCGCCGATATGCTGGCGCTGGCCGAATGGGCCCTGGAACATGGCCTGATTGACAAGTTCATCAAGCTGATGGATGGCCTCGCTCT
Source organism: Planctomycetota bacterium (assembly GCA_029777335.1). GTDB lineage: Bacteria > Planctomycetota > Planctomycetia > Gemmatales > Gemmataceae > JAKOSN01. Next base: position 20,651 of record JAKOSN010000166.1, on the reverse strand, counting down.
CAGCGAAAAGTCTCATCCGGTGGTTGCTGCCTATCTCAAGGTCAAGGCCGACCTGGCCAAGCCGATCACCAAGGAAGACAAGAGCGCCAAGTACTGGAAAGACAACCTCTTCACTCAGTATCGGATTGCCACCAGCCCGCATTATTCGCTTCTGCACACTGCCCCGAAGAACGATGCCGTGGAGGTCACCTCCCGGTTGCAACGGTTGGAAGAGAACCTCCAGGGGTTCTACTACTGGTTCACTTTGCGCGGCGTTACCCTCCCTGTGCCCGATGAACGCCTCGTCGGCTTGCTGGTTCCCCCCGGTCGCGACCCTGGCGAAGAGTTCTACCTGCAAAACAAGCACTTCGACAAGGTGCCCATCAATCAAGACGCGTTCTACTCGCGCCGCCAGAACATCGTGGTCTTCTCCTCGACGCGACTGGATCCGTCTTTTGAAGCGTTAATGAAGCTGACTCAGGATATGTGGCGGAAGATGGATCGCGACCAGATTCTCAAGCCCAAGGCGCATCGTCCGCGCGATGTCACTCCTGTGGAGTTCATCCTGGGCCAGAACGTCAGCACCCTGATCAAGGCGATGCAGGACGACGCCGAACAGGCAGCGGTCAGCCACGAAGGAACCCGTCAGCTTGTGGTCGCCTCTGGCTTGCTCCCGCGCAACCTGGAAGCGCCCGAGTGGATTCAATCGGGGATGGCGAGTCTCTTTGAAACTCCTCCGGGTTCCCCCTGGCGTGGTTACGGCGCCCCGCACTGGCCGTATCTGTTCAGCCTCGCCGAACTCCAGAAGGCCAACAAACTCGACAAGCCAGCAGATATGCTGAAGAAGGTGGTCACGGACGCCTACTTCAAGGAAAAGAAAAAGGACGACAAGACCGGCAATGGGACTGTGAAAGCGCGCGCAACTGCCTGGGCTCTGACTTACTTCCTCGCTCGCACCAAGACAGCCAACCTGATGCGCTACTACGAGGAGTTGCGCAAACTGCCTCGCGACCTGGAACTGGACGAGGAGGTCTTGCTCGATTGTTTCGCTCGCGCCTTCGATTGCGTCAAACCGGATAAAACCCGCGATGAGGGCAAGTTGACTCTTCTGGCCAGCGAATGGAACCAGGTTCTGACCAATGTCCATCCCGATGGCGAAGATCTGCTGAAGGAATTGTACAAGTGGCAAAATGAACTGGCTCAGGAGAACAAGGCCGACAAGCCGAAGACCGGCGGTGGACGGCCCGGCTATCCGGGCACGGGTTATCCTGGCACTGGCTATCCGGGCACGGGTTATCCGGGCTCAGGTTATCCTGGCACCGGCCCAGGAACCACACCTCCCACCTATCCGGGGACGGGCGGACCAGGGACCACGCCTCCGACCTATCCGGGAACGGGTCGTCCGGGCACCACACCTCCGACCTATCCGGGACAGGGTGGCGGTCGCGGCACTCCCCCCCAGCGACCCGGTGGCCGCTAGGCAGGGAGCCTTCACGCAATGCAAAGAGGGGTGGCCCGTGCAAGCCACCCCTCTTCGTTTCCCCGGTCACGTGGGGTCAAACCTCACGGTCTGAATCACGTCTTCTTGAGCAGCACGAAACTCGTGCCCCCATCCGGAGAATACACCTGCAGCAACACCCCCTTGGCCAGTGACACTTTTTCCATCGTATTGTGGAAAAGTGCTGCCGAGTTGACCGGGGTGCTGTCGACCTTGGTGATCATCATCCCCCGACGCAACCCTGCTTCGTCCGCCAGGCTCCCTGGATTGACCTCCATGATCAAGGCACCGGTCATCTTCTGCTTGTAGCCCAGCGCACTTGCCAGTTCCTCGGTCATATCCGTCACGTGAACACCAATCTGATCGACCGAGATTGGTTCCTGCCCCTTGCTGGGCGTCCTCGGCGCTGGAGCACCGGCCGAGCCAAAGGTGGCCGGTTGTTCCTCGATGGTCAGCGAGAGCGTCATGGGCTTGCCGTCGCGAATCAGCGCGACTTCCACTGGCTTGTGGAGCGGCAAATCCGCCACCACATGCTGCAATTCACGCCCATCCTTGATCTCCTTCCTGTCCAGCGAGACGATCACATCACCATCCTTGAGCCCCGCCTTCGCCGCAGGGGTTTTGTCAAACACCGTTGCCACAATCACTCCATGCTGATCCTTTTGCAGCCCCAGACGAGCCGCCAGATCGGGATCGGTAAGGTCCTTCACCTGCACACCGAGATAACCACGATGGACCACTCCATTCTTCAGCAGTTGTTCCATGATGTGCTGCGCCAGGTGGGACGAGATCGCCAGCCCCACCCCCTGGAAGCCACCACTGCGGCTCTTGATGGCGGTGTTGATCCCCACCACCTTCCCCTCAAGATTAACCAGCGGTCCGCCCGAGTTGCCGGGATTGATGGCGGCATCGGTTTGCAGGAAATCCTCGTACATGTTCATGTGCAAATTACGACCCTTGCCGCTGATAATGCCATGAGTCACCGAGCCAACCAGCCCGAACGGAGCACCCACGGCGAGGACGCGATCGCCAATTTCCATGCTATTACTATCTGCAAACTCCAGATAAGGCAGAGGATCCTTGCTCTTGATCTTCACAATCGCCAGATCGGTCTTGGGATCGGTTTTGATGTCGCTGGTGATGAACTTGCGCCCATCCTGCAAGCGCACCTCGAGTTCATCGGCTCCATCAACCACGTGATTGTTGGTCAGAATTACTCCCTTGGCATCGACCAGGAAGCCCGAGCCGAACCCGAGCCGCGAAGGATTCTCGCTCGGTTCCGGGGTGGGCATATCCTTGAAAGGCAGATCCTTGAAGAAACGCCGAAACTCCTCGGGGAGTTGATTTTGCACCTCGGGCGGAAGGGCCTGAACCCGCGGCGATTTCGTTCTTGTCGTGACTACCTTGGCCCGCGACTCGATGCTGACGACAGCGGGGAGAATCTTCTTCACGACATCTCGGTACGTCGTGCGTTCCCCTGCAAGGGTTCGCGCTTCCGCGAGTTTGGCCTGTTGTCCTTGCAGAAGGGAGTGCGTGACCAGAAGGCCACCGAAACAAGCGATCAGGAGCAGTGCAAAGGGGAGTTTCCACCGTTTCATGGTATGTGCACCTCTCTTGTTGGATGTAGTTACCAGGCATTGTCAGGACGACAATATGCCACAACCGTCGATTGGAATTCACCTTCAGCGACGCTGAGCCGCTAGCTGACTCAGGTCCTTGCTCACTGATATTACGCACAAGAGTGCCCGAAGGATCAAGCGGAAGAAAAAATTGCTCACACAAAGTTCCTCTGCCTGGCGGGACCACGCGGATTGCCAGGGTTTAACGCCTTCAGAAACTTGACATCTCGCCCCAGTCGGCTTCCAATAAACCAATTACTCCACTTGCTCTGCGGTGCCGGACTCTTTACCAAAGGAGCGACAATGCCACGACACCTGCTGCTTCTCGGGGCGATCTTTCTTCTCGCGCCTCCCATCGTGCACGCCCAGGACAGGCAGGTGCGCGCTGTTGTGCTCAATCTGGTCGATATGGTCGCGCTGAAGAACAAAACGTTCCGAACCAGCGCACAGGCGAGGATGCGCTGGGAGGGCAAACCCACTGACCTGACTGCAACGGCTGTGGTGTGTTACCGCGATGTCACCGAGGGCGGGTACGCCGGGCAGACACTCTTCGGCCTGAAGATCGAGGGTGAGGTGGATGGTAACTCCACCTCGTACCTGATGCCGGTGTACATCAAGGATCCAAAGGAAATCGCCGCCCTGAAGGGATGGAAGTTTGGCGCGAAAAAACCGATCATCTTTCGCGGGACCATTCACCTTGACGCAGATGTCCACCTGCCGATCCGCATAGAAAACGCCAGTCTGGTGAAGAAAGAGCAGCGTTGACTGCGACGCTGCTTCTCGGTATGACTCGGGCCGCGCCGCTGGGTTGGTATCCTCAACTCCTGGCAGAGTAGTGATGCGGCCATTTTTCCTCCTCTTTCTGATCGGGGCGGCTGGCTGTACCGTTGGGCCCTGGTTTCTCGACAGGCCCCGCCCTGGACCGCCTCCCCTGTCGCCCGAGCAACTGGCTCAGATGGCGCGCTGCCTTCAGCCTGGCCTCACTCTGGATACGGTGTTTTTCTCCAGCGAGGAACCCCATGTGGGGCCCGCATCGGTGCGTGAGGCGCTGGAAACATACCGCCCTGTGATCAAGGCGGGCAAACTCTGCGACCGCGCGAGCGGGAAGGAGCTGTACTTTTACCGTGTGCCGCAATATGGCACGGATCCTGGCCCGGACCAGATCCGGCAGGACCAGCAAGAGGCCGAGGAACTCCACGCCAAGTATCGGGTGATCGAGCTTTGTTCAAAAATCCTTCCCCCCTAACGAGCCGGAACCGTCCTCGCCGGACGAGCGACTTTGCTGGCTGCCCCAACGACCGATCGCACAGCACAGCATTTCCCCTGGCGCCGGCTTTCTGGCAGGAGCAGTTCATCATTTCGCGCGCAGTTCTTCTGCGGTGATCCTCATCAAGTGCCGAGTCATCCGACAGGAAGGACCTCCAGATTCAAGAGGTGTGAGGAGACGGAGGTCCGCTCAGGGATGGCGGGGATTCACGACCCGGCAACGGCTCTCCGTCTCCCAGTGGGGAACTTACTTGAGCAGATGGCCAATCAGGTATTCGGTGCTGTTCTTGTACATCGAGTTGGGATGACCGGGGTAAACCAGAATCACATCGACGCCGAGGCTTTTGAGTTTCTCCTGGAGCTTGATTCCCAGAATCGGCGAATGAGTGGGGTCCTTGGGGGAATCGCCAACCTTGGCATCTTTATCGCCGCCATAATACAGGCCGATGGGCGGATCGTCCTTGGTGGCATGCTCGATCGGCGAATACTCCTTGATCCACTTCAGCACCTTTTCGCGATTGTCGATCAAACTCTGGAAGTTGGGCAATCCGAACGCGTGGGCTCCGTAACCGTAGTTCGGCATCCATTCGCGCAATTCCCTGGGATCGAGGGACGTTTGCGCCCCATTGACCGCCGCACAGTAAAGCCGAGTGGATTCACGCGCAATCGGATCCGAACTGCTCGGATCGGCCATATCGTCGTGGAACGCCAGCCACAGCGAGGAACAACCCCCCGCTGATCCCCCCGTGGCGCCAATGCGCTTCTTGTCGAGGTTCCACTCCTTCGCCTTGGAACGCACAAACTGCAAGGCGCGGGCGGCATCTTCGAGCGGAGCCTTCACCGGCGGAACGACCTTTTCTTCGACTCCCTGCTTCACATAGCGATAGTTGATCGCCACGACAGAGATGCCCTTGTCGAGAAACGGCTTGGGGTTGGTCTTCTTGTCCCCGGCTTGCCATCCTCCCCCATGGATGTAAAAGACCACCGGAGTCGGCTTGTCGGATTTTGCCTGATAAAAATCGAGGACCTGACGCGGATGCTTCCCATAGGGAACATTAAGGAGCGTTTTAGGCTCTTCAGCTCGACCACTCAGTCCCACAACCAGCAGGACTGCCAGAGAAAGAACGCGCTTCATGTGGAGAACTCCTTGTGGCAGGGTGTTGTTGCTGTCGGGCTCAACGGTCGCCAACGTTCGCCCGATCCGCCTGGCATTATCATGCCCTGCACGCAGCACATCCACCATTTTCGCCCGCAATTCTGAGAAGCAGGCAACCGCGTTCTACTCGGTGATCGCCCGAATGACCCGACAGGGATTCCCGGCCGCAAAGACTCCTTCGGGGATATCGCGTGTCACCACGCTCCCCGCTCCAATCACGGAGCGGGCACCAATTCGCACGCCTGGGCAAACGATCGCTCCTCCACCAACCCACACATCGGACCCGATCGCGATGGGTTTGGCAAACTCCTGTTTGCGGCGCAAGTCGGCATTCATGGGGTGGGTCGCCGTGTAGATCTGAACGGCCGGTCCAAAGAGGGTAAAATCACCGATTGTGACCGGGCAGACATCCAGAATCACGCAGTTGAAATTAAAAAAGACGCGTTCGCCAAGCAGGATGTTCGATCCGTAATCGCAATAAAAGGGTGGTTGCATCCAGACGGAATCGCCTCCGCTACCAAAGAGAGTCTTGAGAATGCGACGCCGCAATTCCTGCTCTCCCTCCCGGGTCGCGTTCAATTCCTGGCACAGATCCCGCGCTCGTTCTCGCGCCTGAACGAGTTCCGGATCATGCGGATCATACAGTTCGCCCGCCAGCATCTTCTCTATTTCAGTGCGCATGGTCTGCCCCTGAGGTGTCACTCGTCAAACGGCTCGGAGCATCGTTTTTTCCGGTTCACGGAAGATCCTCCGATTCCATGCTCCCGTCGACCAGGGCACGGATCCCTTGAGATTGCAGACCATTGTAGTGAGGAGGGCTCCGCTGTGGAAAACGACCAGCCCCTGGCTCCATGCTGCGCCACGACCAGCGCACCAGAGGCAAAGTTATTCGTCACCCAGGCCACATGATCCGAACCAGCCGGGCAGAATGCTCTGCCTCTGATTGATGACCGGCAACGCCGTTCGCCACAGAGTTCATTCCAAACGGCTCGTCCCCCCAACAGCCTTCCCAGTTTCTGCGGGGAGCGTCCTGACAATCGTTGCACCGCAACTGTTAAGCAATTTTCTGCCCGATCATCTTGGTGGGAAAACAGTTGCACCCCTTGCTCAGGGCGGTATACTCGGTTGTCATTTTGCGTCATCACAACTTGTTTCTCGCTCCTTCTTCGGTGTGGAGGTCCGCCCAATGAGCGGCTGGAAGTCGATTGTCAATTCCCGCTTCATGATGATCCTCGGCGCCATCGTTGGACTCTTCCTGATGCTGCTCACCGTGGGGATCGTGTTCTGGATCGAACATTACACGCTCAACACCGCCCACGGGCTCGAAGCGATGGCGAGCCAGACCGTCAGCGCTCCAGCCGAGACGGTGAACCCCGCCAATGAGGGGAAGCTCATCCACCTGAGTGGACAGGCCACCACCACGGATACCATCACCGATCCGCAGTTTGGCATTGCCGTCCCCGCCCTCCGACTCACGCGTGAAGTCGAGGTGCGTCAGTGGAAGGAAAACAAGACCGAGAAGAAGCAGGGAAACGAAAAGATCATCACCTATGATTACGAGCAAATCTGGTCGACCAAATCGCCTCCTTCCAGCAGTTCGTTTAACAAACGTGCCGGGCATGAGAATCCCGCTGGCAAGCCTTACGACGATGCCAAATACCACGCCGCCACCGTCACGCTCGGCGCTTTCACCTTGATTCCAGGTCAGATCGAGAAGATTCCCGCAGACGAAGCCTTCCCCATCACTGCCGAGATGCTCGCCAAATTACCTGGCGACCTCAAGGGCCAGGTCAAGGTCACGGACGATGGCATCTTATACGTGGGGGCCAACCCCGACGCTCCAAGCGTGGGGGATTGCCGGATTCGCTACAAGATCGCCAAACCGCAGGTGATCAGTGTGGTCGCCAGGCAACAGGGCAGCCAGCTGGCGCCATACCCGATCGAGGGCGGCCAGAGCATCAACCTGGTGGAACGAGGATCACGCAGCGCGGCGGAGATGTTCGCGTCTGCCCAGTCCAGCACGGCGATTCTTGGCTGGGGCGGGCGGATTCTTGGTTTTGGACTGATGGCGATGGGGCTTTTCCTCGTGCTTCGTCCCACGGCCGCCGCGGCGTCCGGCGCTCCGCCCGAGAGTCTTGGTTTTAACTTTCGCGTGGGTCTGTTTGCCATCGCGGGATCTCTCCCTGCCATCCTTGGAATTGTTGGTTTGCGCTGGCTCTTTGATTCGGTGGTGGTTGGTTCCATCCTGATGGGTTCCAGCTTCGTCTTGCTGGTTCTGGTCGCGTTGTTGTCGTTTAACCGATCTGTGGGTCTCCGCGCGGGCGGCCAGCGCTGGACTCCAGAAGAACGCGAGTACTTTCGGCGCATTGCTCTCGATCCGAAGAATCAGGCGTTGCGGTTGGAGTTCGCTGAGAAGCTGGAGAAGAAGCGCAATCCTCTTGGGGAGTTTATCCGCCTTTGCCACGAACTCGACGCCATTCCCGAGGGTGATCCGCGCCGCGAGGAGCGCGATAAACGCTGGAGCGAACTGCTCGGCGAACACGGGGCCAAATGGTTCCAGGGATTGCGGCAACTCCAGCTGGAACCCAGGATTGCCGGGACCTTCTTCCCAACCCTGTGGATGACCGAGGGGATCATCGACCAGGTGACCATCGATCGTCCCGGCATTCTCCCGGAGCAAGCCAATCGGCTCTTCGAGGCCGCTCCCGGCCTGCGTGCACTGGAGTTCAACAGCGCTCGCATGGACGACGGCATGAATCCCGTTTCCTACGAACCCAGGGTCCCCGCCATCGTTAAACTCCCGCGGTTGGAACAGATTGGCGTGCTGAAGATGTCTTCCATGGGGCTCGAACTCAGCGATCTGGAAGCCATTGCTTCTTCTCCCCACTTGAAAAATCTGACTGAACTCGATTTCAGTTACAACAGAGTGGGGCCTGATGGGGCCAACGCCCTTCGCCATTCGCCGACACTGAAAAAGCTACAGGTCCTGGAACTGCGCGGATGCGAGCTTGGTGAAGCCGGCGCGATCCATCTGGCTCTGTCGGCCAATCTGGGCCAGCTCCAGAAACTCAATCTGGGCAACAACGCCGTGGGACCCAGGGGAGCCGCCACGTTGGCTGCCTCGCCCCATCTGAAAAGGCTGGAGACGTTGCTGCTGGACGACAACGAGATCGGTCCTGCCGCCACCAAGAATCTCGCCATCTCGGCGCACCTGAAATCCCTCGTGGAACTCAACCTGAGCCGGAATAACATTGGACCGCAAGGAGCGCAGGCGCTGGCCACCTCGCCCAACCTGGTCAAACTCGCCAGATTGAACCTGAACTCAAATAACCTCACAGGGCTTGGACTGAGGGTACTGGGAGCATCTCCACATCTGGGAGAACTCACGGTTCTGGAACTGGAGTCCAACGAAATCGACGATGCCGGGGTGAAGGGGTTAACCGCCTCCAGGGTAATCACCCATCTGGAGGAGTTGTCACTCGCCTACAACAACATTGGGGATGAGGGGTTCAAGGCCCTGGCTGCCTGGGCTGGGTTGGCACATGTGCGTAAGCTCAATCTCAGCTCCAACAAGGCAGGGTGGGCCGGGGTGAAAGCACTCTGTGCATCCAGGCATTTAACCGCTCTCCAGGAACTCGATCTCGGTCATCTGGATATTGGTCTGGCCGGGGCGCAGGCACTTGCCGCCGCTCCTCTGCTGCGTACTCTCAAGTATCTCTGGCTCCACGATGTGGAACTCACCACCGACGCCGTGGCCTTGCTGCGCGAACGCTTTGGTGAAGCGCTCCACACCAGTTAGCGCCTGGGAGGGTGCGCAGCGCACCCTTTTCACGCAAGGTCGGTCAACCTTCTCCAAGGAACAATCTCGCTCCGATTAAAATATATAAACCCTCTTTTTAGTATTGATAAAGGATGTTTCTTTTTCCTTGACACCCTGTGGTCCCAGGGGGATCATGCGCCCATTCTCATTTTTCTGATCGGGTCCTTTTTTGTGGAAGAGGCCCCCCGAACCATTTACTCGCGTACCAAGGATGCCCAGCATGTCGTCCAGTTCGCTCACTTGCCCGGAGTGCAGTGCCACTCTTCGTCTGTCCACTCCACTGACGCCTGGCAAATCGGTCCAATGTCCTCGCTGTGGTACGAGCATCAAAGCACCACCACCGGGCAAAACCGGCATCCGCTCGGCCCAGGCCAAACCAGGACGGGGTACGTTCGAGGTGGTGGAAGAGGAAGAGGTCGAGGTCGAACCGCTCAGCACGGAGGACGAGGGAACCCCACGCAAGCGATCCAAACGTCTCCCTCGCCAACCACGGACAACTCGTCAGCGGACCATGACCCTCCCACTCGTGCTCGGTGGGGGAGGGTTCGTTGGGATCCTCCTGCTGGTCCTTGGTATTCTGTTTATGCGCGCCCGGCAGACCTCTACCGAGCAGGAGATTGCTCAGGGGCCAACGCACCCTGTGATTTCTCCGTTCTCCACGGGAGCCACGGGGGTTTTCCGCCCCGGTGGCGCCACGGGGGGCACGGGCCGAACGGGGGCGACGGGGGCAACTGGTGGGACAGGGCGTAGCCCCGACCGCACTCCTGACGCACCGCGCACCTCCAATCCAGAGCAGCCGGTCCCCGTCGTTCTGCCTCCGGTCGGCGAGCGGCCCCTGCTGGTGCTTGATGCGGGCGGACACTCCGACACGGTCAAGAAAGTGTTCTTCACCCCCGATGGGAAGAAGGTCATCAGTGTCTCTCATGACAAGACGATCCGCGTCTGGGACGTTTACATGGGGGAGTCGGAAAAGACCTATCGTCTCCCGATCGGCCCGGGGGAAGAAGGAACGCTGGATGCGGCAGCCCTTTCACCCAACGGGAAGTTGCTCGCCGTGGGGGGAGTGCCATTTGGACTGGGGAAATTGGGGATCCTCATCCATGTGATCAATCTGGAGACCGGACGCGTGGAACGCGTCCTGAAGGGGCACCGCGACATCATCACCTCGCTCGCCTTTTCTCCAGATGGAACCCTCCTCCTTTCCGGCAGCACCGATCACACTGCCCTCGCCTACCGCGTTGCCACCTCGGAAGTAGTGGCCGAATTCAAAGGGCACACCGCCAGTGTGACCGCAGTCGCCTGGAACCGCGACGGGTCGCACCTCTCGACCACCTCCCGCGATGGAACCGCGCGGATCTGGATCCTGGGCAAGCAACCTCGCTCCATTGTTCTCAAAGGGCACAAGGGGGGCGTGATCAGCAACGCCTGGAGTCCAGACGGCGAATCCCTCGCCACGGGCGGGGTCGATGGAACTGTCAGGATCTGGAGCACGTTTGGGAACCTGCTAAAGACGCACTCGGTAAAGAATGGAGCTGACAACATCCAGCTGACCTCATTGACTTTTACCCGGGATGGCCGAGAACTCCTCTTCACGGGAGTGGCACAACGGGGCCACGCCGGCATCCTCGAGGTCGCCACAGGACATCGTCGGCTCGACTTTAACAGGCACAGCAATACCGTCATGCACGGGAGCCTGTCGCCCGATAGCCTCTATGCCGTCACGACGGGAGGCAACAATCACGAGACTTTCATCTGGAAGATCGCCAATGAGGCAGTGCTGCACAAATTGGAGGCCCCCGGGAAAAGTGTTTGGGGGGTCGCCTGGACTCCAGATGGTAAATCGATCGCCTGGGGAAATGAAAACCGGGGGGATACCATTCGTGGGCTGACGCGCATCGAACACACCTTCCGCCTCTCCGACATGGAGTTCGACGACGGTCCCCAAAAAGGCTTTCTGCGCAATGCCCTTTCCGCCGAGGGCTACACTCTGGAAGCGGTCGATTTCTTTCGCATCAATGTCAAGAAGAACGGACAGGTGCTCTACAGCTTCCGCACCCCGCTGGAGAAAGAACGCATCTACAGTGTCTCACTGCTTCCTGGTGGCCGCGCCCTGATTGGTGGCTCGTGGGGACTCTATCTTTTCGATTTGGAGGCGAAGAAGTTTGTCCGTCGCTTTCTCGGTCATTCCGGGACGGTGCTGGGCATCTCCCCCTCCCCCGATTGCAAGCACTTTCTCACTGGGGGGACCGATCAAACGATCCGTATCTGGAGTCCTGAACGAGAGGAACCTGTTCTCTCGCTCTTTTTTGCGGGGCGCGACTGGATCGCCTGGACCCCGGAAGGCTTCTACTCGGCCTCGCCGGCGGGCGAACGGCTGATGGGCTGGCAGATCAATAACGGCCCCACGGAGCTGGCCCGCTACTGCCCGGCCATCCAGTTTCACGCTTCCCTCTTTCAGCCCGAGGTGATTCGCCTGCTCCTCTCCGCGGGCAGTTTGGAGGCGGCCATCGCGCAGGCTTCTCGCCAATTGAAGCGGCCGATTAACGCGGTCCATATAGGCCAGGTGCTTCCTCCGGCTGTCACACTCCTTACACCCACGCCGGGCACCGTTGTTAATCAACCACGCTTCGAGGTGAAGGCGAAGGCAAGCAGCCCCCAACATCCGGTGACTGCACTCCGACTCCTGGTCGATGGTCGGCCCTATCTGGGAGAAAAGGGACTGAAAAAGATCGATAATCCACGCGCCGGGGAGGTGGAGGCGAGTTGGACAGTCGCGCTAACCCCTGGGAATCACCTTGTCAGTGTTCAGGCTGAATCGGTGGTCAGCAAGGGGATGTCTTCCCCGGTCGAGGTGGTCTGTGCGGGCTCGAAGCCTGAACTTCCGGCACTGTATGTCCTCGCTGTTGGAGTGTCGGCTTACCCAGGAAAATTACGCCTCGCCTACGCGGCCAGCGACGCCACTCTGCTCAGTCAGACTCTCCAGGCGCGCACCCAGGGAGTCTTTAGCAAGGTCGAGATCCGCGTTCTCACCGATGAGAAAGCCACGCGCGCGGGGATCCTTGAGGGGCTCAAGTGGCTCGGATCGGTCATGACCCCTCTGGATGTCTGCATTCTCTCCTTCTCTGGCCACGGGGCTCGCGACGAAGCAGGGAACTTCTACCTGGTTCCGGTCGATGTCTCTCCCCAGGATGTGGAACACACCTGTGTCTCCGGGGAGTTACTCAAGCAGACGTTGGCGAACCTCCCCGGACGAGTGATCGCCATGCTCGATGCCTGTCATTCCGGAACGGTTGCCGAACAGATTCGCGCCAGCCGTCCCGATAATTTGGTGCGGGATCTGGTGTCCGATGAGTATGGGGTGATCGTGATGTGCTCCTCGCTGGGGCGAGAATACTCCCTGGAGAGCAGCAAAACCAAGGCGGGGTTCTTCACGCTTGGTCTGGTGGAAGGATTGAACGGCCAGGCCGACTTCAATCACGATCGGATCATTCACATTCACGAACTTGATTTCTACGCCGGGTTGCGCGTGCGTCAACTGAGTGGGGGCGTCCAGAATCCGGTAACGGGACGGCCCCCAGGGATTCGCTCTTTCCCGATGGCCCGCTTCTAACCAGGTGAACAGCGCAAAAAAAAACCCGCACCAACGTTGGTGCGGGGAGGGGAAGGAGGTTAGGATCGAGCGGCGGAGAGTGGGAGCGCTGCACGTGTCTGGGTCGGAGTCATTTACACGCCCAGCGCTCTTCTCGGCTCCGGGGGATCAGAGCCTTGCTCCGCAATTTATACCTGAGCCCGCAATCAGGGGGAGGACTCAGGGAAAGTCCGGATGGCACCAAGGGGGATTGGCCATCCGGTGGACAGGGGAAGTCGCAACAGGGAGTGGATAGTGCCCGGATCGTGAAGTTGTCACAATCCGGGCCCATCCCAACGGCCCGGTTATCCCGGGCCTCTTCTGTTCCAGCCCCGACTGAGAGATGCTTGTTTGCCTCTTCGCATCTCTCATGCTCTTTTTCAAATGCAATCACCGTGCCAGGACCTGCAAAGATTCGGGATCTTTTCGATAAGTTGTTTTTTTACAATCAGTTGTGAAAAAAGCCTGTGTGTCCCTCCTTCTGCACTGGGTAGGAAAGTTTGTGCAATTGTTACAAAATGACACGGTCAGACGTGGTAAATTTCACAGAAACTCCGCCCCTGCCAGGGAAAGGGATTGCGCCGCTTTTGTGAAGTGTCCTCCTCCCGCAAACTCCCCTGTGCGGGGTTTCCTGTCACTCCTGTGGATCCTCCCATGAACGTCGACGCGCTCCAGACGCCCCGGTTAAATCTCCTGCCGCTGAATCTCGACCACATCGATGCCATTCTCGAATGGGCCAACGATCCAGCCGTCACGGGGCATTCCCATTTCTGGCGCCAGCCGTCCGATCGCAAACGAGTTGCCCGCTTCATTCTCGAACATGAGGATGATCCCAGTTGCGCGTACTGGGCCGCCTTCGGGCGCACCGAAGGGGTGGCCCCCGAGGAAGCGTCTGTCGGTTACGTCGGGAATGTCTTTCTCTTTCACCTCAATCGCGACTACCACCACGGACAAATTGGCATCACCATCAAGCAGGCTGCCTGGAATCGCGGGTATGCCCAGGAAATGATGCCGGCGGCCCTTCGCTATGGGTATCGCCAGCTGGGAATGAACAAGATCTATCTGCAGGTGTTCACCACCAATACCAGGGCACTGGGGCTCTATCGTAAACTCGGGTTCCAGGACGAAGGGGTGCTGCGCGCGCACTATTACGTCAACGGCACCTATCACGACATGCACTCGCTCTCCCTGCTCCGCAGCGAATTCGAGGAGCGGTACGAGAAGGAGGGGTCACTACCCACTAAACCCCTCCCCTGATATATGCCTGCCAGGACCCATTGCCCTCTTCTCTGGCATGAAAATTGCACTTGAGATTTGTGGGATCCCCTTCTTTCGGGCCTTCTTTGCTTCGCCCAGGGAGGGTGGCCATGAAAATCATGCGCATGATCTTGTTGGCAAGTGGGTTACTCCTTCTTGGAGGGTTGTTGGTTCTCCCTGCCGAGGGGTCGGAGTTGACATGGGACGGTGTGCGAACTCCGCCTGAGAGGGTCATCCTTCCACCCCGACCCATTCCCAGAATGCATGTAACTCTGGATGTGCTGGTAGATGGGAGCACGGTCCGGCTCATTCCTTATCAGGGCCGGTTGTACTTGCCCGTTCCGCGGATGGGTGCGGAGTATCAGGTTCGGGTGACCAATCACGGCGGACGCCGGATCGCCGCCATTGTTTCGGTGGATGGGCTGTCCGTGATCCATGGCAAGCCAGCCTCGGAGGCGCAGGCGGGTTACGTGGTTGATCCGCACAGCAGCATTGTGATCAAGGGCTGGCGGCGCGATCGGGATACCGTGGCCGCCTTCACCTTTACCGATCGGGACCAGAGCTATGCCGCACGGATGGGCTATCCCGAGAACGTGGGGGTGATTGGGCTGGTGGCAATCGAGGAAGAAGGTCCACGACCAATGCCGATTCCCTTGCTCGATCGCAAAACCGAGACTGCCCCGGGTGCCAAACGCGCGGAAGGGGGCTTTGGCGGCACCGGCACGGGGTGGGGACGCGATCTGGAGTCGCGGATTTACTATGTCCCGTTTGTCCGCAGTCAGAACAAGCAAGCGGTGACCATCTATTACGACACCGTGGAGAACCTGCGCCGTGCTGGGGTGCCGGTTGAGATTCACTATCCGGTGCCGTTCCCGAGAGATCCCGACTACTGTCCTCCTCCGCCTCTTCGCTAAACCGAGCGCTGCCCCGATCGTTCCCCTCTCCTCGATTGGGGCAGTGTGCGTTTCTGCACTCTACTCCACGCGGCAGAAAACCGCCTTGAGATATCGCCCTTCGGGCACATGCAGCAGATAGGGGTGATCGGCTCCCGCTCCGCACACCTGGAGGATCTGCAGGGTGCGGCCCGCCTGCCACGAGGCACGACGCAGCGACTCCAGAAAATCCGTCTCACTCACCAGGCCCGTGCACGAGCAGGTGAGAAAGATGCCGCCAGGAGCAACGGCTTGCAATGCCAGGCGGTTCATGTCGAGATAACGCTTCAGGGCGTAGTCGATCTCCTCGCGATCGCGGGTTTGCTTGGCGGGGTCCAGCACCACCACGTCGAAGCGTTGCCCATGCGGCAGAACCTCGCGCAGCCAGGCAAAGAGATCAGCCTGAACAAAGCGAAGGCGAACCTGGTTGAGTCCTGCATTTTGCCGCGCCAGTTCCAGCGCCTGTTCATCGAGATCGACGCCGATGACCTCCTCCGCTCCCCCGAGCGCCTTGGCATAGACTGCGAATCCGCCCGTGTTGCAACACAGGTCGAGCACGCGCCGCCCCTGGCAAAAGGAGGCGAGCAGACGGCGGTTCTCGCGCTGATCGAGAAAGAAGCCGGTCTTGTGCTTGGACCCCGGCGCAACACGAAAGCGAACCCCATGCTCCGTGATCACATGGGGAGGAGGAGGTTCCGGCGAACGGCAATCAAACGATTCTTGCTTCTGAACATGTTCCTCGGCAAACCAGTAGAAACGGGCATCGGGGTAGTGGCTCGCCAGCACCTCGCGCAGCACCTCGCGGAAGCGATACATCCCCGCCGAGAAGAATTCCAGCACCAGCACAGGACCGAAGCGATCCACCACCAGTCCGCTGAGGCCATCGCCCTCGGAATGGACCAGGCGATAACTGTCGGTCACGGCATCGAGTTTGAGCAGATCACGCCGCAGTTGCAGACAACGCTCCAGCCGGCGGGCAAAGAACGCCGCGTCGATCGACTCCTCCGGAGTGGTGGTCAGGACGCGCAACGAGATGCGCGAATGCCCGTTGTAGAATCCTCTTCCGACCCACTGCCCTTCTCGATCCACAATCTCAACCACGCTTCCAGCCGGGAGGCGCGTGGCCGGTTTTTCGACCATCTTCTGAAAGATCCACGGATGGGTCGAGGTGCGACGAGCAATTTTCAACCGGATAACCGGAAGGGGAGAACCAGCGTCAGCGACAGTCATTGCGGGAGTGGCCTGGAAAAAAGTACGGCGTGCGCAAGGAAGACCTGTTCTTCCCCTCGGGATGAGGCAAAAGGCAACGATCGGAGAAGGAAACACTTTTTCCGCTCGACTCCCCTGCCTCGGTTCCTAATTATAGGGATCACAGCCGCGGTTCGCCTCTCTCAGGGGCGGGCCGTTCGTTCCTCTCTCAATCATGAAAAAAAATGAAATCCGTCGCGATGGGTAAATCGTCTTGATCAAGTGACCACGCTCTTTGCAGGAGTTAGCCTCATGCGTTCTCCCGGATTGGTTCGGTGGGTCGCCCTTCTGGTTGTCTGTGTGCTCCCTGGTGTGGGGTTCGCCCGTGTGATGGCGCCGGCGCCTCTTTACGAACGAGTTGGCCGGGCGGATCGCGTCGTTGTCGGGAAGGTGGTGGAATTCGAGAAAAAACTGGTCGCCACCAAGGGCGGACCTGAGTTCAAGATCGCCATCGTCAAGGTCGAGGACGCTCTCCTCAATGCCAAGGGGTTGACCCACATCAAGGTGGGATTCATCCCTGGCGAGAATCGCCGTTTCCCCCAGCTGAATCTGCAAGTTGGTCAGGAAGCGTGTTTCTTCCTGCACCGCTACCCGGGCGAAAGCTTTTATCACACCCCAATGTATTTCGATGTGATCAACAAGGAAAACAATCCCAACTTCGCCAAGGAAGTGAAAGAGGTGCAGCGCCTGGGGGGGTTGCTTGCGGAAGCGGAAACGAATCTGCAATCGAAGAATGCGGAAGATCGTTATCTGACCGCGGCGATGCTGGTGGTTCACTATCGAACCAATCGCACCGGAGCGACCCAGCCGAAGCCGATTGACGCCAAGCGCAGTGAACTGATCCTGAACGCACTGGCCTCGGCGGACTGGACCGGGAAATCCACGATCCCCACTCCGCCGCTGCGTCTGTTCATGTTGCTCAATCCGCAACCCAGGGATGGCTGGACGCCTCCCACGGACCCCGCCAAGTTGCCCACGACGGCTCAGCAATGGCTGAAGGATAATTCCAGGACCTATCGCATTCAGGGATTCCTTGACGAACGTGAGTAATCCCTCGCCTCATAACTCTGGACTGGTTTTCATCTGGTTGGACACACAGGAGATTGCTTTCATGAAGCGTTTGATGCTGGCTGCACTGGCAGGGCTGAGTTGTTTCGCTCTGCTCGCGACCACCCCGAGCGCGAACGGGTTGGTGATTGCCATCCGACCCGCCGCCATTCCGCAGCGCGTGGCGCGCGCCGATGCCGTGGTCGTTGGCACCGTGACCTCCATCGAGCCCAAAACGGTCAAGGCGGCCCGTTATGTGGGCGACACCGAAAAGGGTGATTATCACGTTGCCGTCGTCAAGGTGGATGAAGCGCTGATGGGCGTGAAAGGGCTGACGCACATCAAGGTCGCCTTCCAGGTGCCGATGGTTCCCGAAATAGGTCCCGGTCCGTCGGTTCGTCCCGGCATCCGTCCGCCCATTCGCCGTCCCCCTGTGCAGCCGGTGACGCTGACCAAGGGCCAGGAGGTGTGTCTGTTCCTCAGGCAACACCCTGAAGAGAGTTTCTACATCGCTCCCAACTTTGACGACGTGATCGATAAGAAGAGCCCCGAGTTCAAGGCCCAGGTGGCAGAGGCCAAGCGCTACGCCAAGATCATGGAGAACCCCATGGTCGGCCTGAAGTCGGACAACAAGGAAGAACGCTGGATGACTGCTGCCGTCCTCATCGCCCGCTATCGCACTGCCCCGCAGGGACTGGCGGCCGACAAGGTCAAGCAGGAGCCAATTTCTGCCGAGGAGAGCAAGCTCATCCTGCTGGGGCTGACTGAGGCCAACTGGAACGCTCCCCGTCAGTTTGGGTCGCTCAATCCGCAGCAGGCGTTCTTCCAGCTGGGGCTCACCCCACAGGATGGCTGGAAGCAGCCGCAGGTGGGTGGACCTCAATTCGAGGCAATCTGCAAGGACTGGCTCAAGGCCAACGCCGAGAAGTATCGCGTCAAGCGCTATGTCGCCGCGGACAAGAAGTAATCACCGGGATTGAAAACTCTTCGAGCAGCGCGAAAGGTGTCGGGACAGAAGTGCCGACACCTTTCTCCTTTGGGAGATCTTTTTTATGCGTAATGTGCTTCGTGGGGTTGCTGCCGCTATTGGTCTGATCCTGGCCACCCAGACCTGCGTGGCCGGCAAGGCTATCATGATTCCCTCGATCGCCGCGCGTGTCGCGCAGGCCGATTGCGTCGTCATCGGCACGGTCACTTCGATCGAGGACAAACCCGTTCAGGCCATTCCATACCCTGGCGTCAAGGACAAGGTCGCTTTCCAGATCGCGGTGATCAAGATCGACGAGGCGCTTCTCGGCGTCAAGGGGCTGACCACTCTGCGCGTGGGTATTCCTCCGCAGGGACCACGCATCGGTCGGGGTGGTCTCGGGTCCGTCCAGCTGGCCAAGGGACAGGAATTGTGTCTCTTCCTCCATGCTCACCCGGAAGAAACGTTCTACACCACACAGGGCTTTTTCAGCGCGATTGACAAGAAAAGCCCAAATTTCGCCAGGGAGAGCGCCGACGCCAAGCGCTACGCGCAGATGCTGAACGAGCCAATGAAGGCACTCAAGGCGAAGTCTGCCGAGGATCGCTACCTTGCCGGGGCGCTTCTGGTGCTGCATTATCGTTCGGTGCGGCCGGGATTGACTCCCACCAGGACCAAACCGATCGATGCCGCCGAGAGCAAGTTGATCATGGCTGGACTGGCCGAGGGGGACTGGACAAAAGGCTATCCCGATTACATGCTCTCCCCGCAAAACGTCTTCAATCTGCTGGGTGAGAAGAAGGGGTGGACTCAACCGACCGATTTCAAACAGTTCGCCACGCTTGCGCAAAAATGGCTCAAGGACAACACCGAGACCCATCGAATTGAACGCTATCTCGTCGAAGATGGTAAGAAGTAGTTGCTGCCGGCTTCGACTCTGGCTCACAGCAAAAGAAGCGAGGCCGGGAGTAGCTTTCCGGCCTCGCTTCTTTTGCTGGAGATGTCCTTTATGTCTCGCCGTGGCCTTGCCCTTCTCGCTGCCCTCGTCATTGCCGTCACACCCACCTCTGTGCCTGCCGGGGCCATGTTTATCCCGCCGATTTCCCTGCGCGTGGCCCAGGCGGACTGCGTGATCGTGGGCACCGTGACAGCGATCGAGGCGAAACCCGTTCTCGTCCCTGTCTCTCCCGGGTCGACAGATAAGATTCCATACCAGATCGCCGTGGTGAAGATCGAGCATGCCTATCTCGGTGCGCGCGGGCTGACCACGCTGCGCGTGGGCATGTTCCCCCAGAATCGCATCGGCCGCGGCCCTGTTCCGGTGCAACTGTCCAAGGGCCAGGAAGTCTGCCTTTTCCTCCATGCCCATCCAGAGGAGACGTTCTACACCACCAATGGCTTTTTCGATGTGATCGACAAGAAAAGCCTCACCTTCGCCAGAGACAGCGCCGACCCCAGACATTACGCGCAGATGCTGAGCGAGCCGAGGAAGGCACTCCAGGCGAAGTCTGCCGAGGATCGCTACCTTGCCGCCGCGCTCCTCGTGCTGCGCTACAACACACTCCGACCTGGCCAGATGCACACCAAAAAGGTTCCCATCGATGCGACCGAAAGCAAGTTGATCATGGCTGCACTGGCCGAGGGCAACTGGAAAAAGAACTTTGGCGCGGACCCCATGTTATCGCCGCAATACCTCTTTAGCTTGCTGGATAACAAGAAGGGATGGACTGCGCCGGCCGACGCGGCCCAGTTCCCGGCGAAGGCGCAGCAGTGGGTCAAGGACAATGCGACGACTTATCGCATCGAGCGCTTCCCGGCCGAAGGAAAAACGAAATAACATTCGGAGCCAGATTGCCATGCGTTTCCTCGTCCTCCTTATGGGTGGTCTGCTCGCGGTTGTGGGCGTTTCCCCTCGCCTCCACGCCGGCGTCATGTACCTCCCTCCTTTGAGCCTCCGGGTAACACGGTCCGATTGCATCCTCGTGGGAACCGTCACGGCGATCGAAGAAAAGCCCGTCCGCGCCATTCCTCACCGCAGCGCCACCGAGAAAGTCGACTTTCAGGTCGCGGTGATCCAGATCAACGAGGCATACCTTGGCGCCGCGGGCTTGACCACGGTTCGGGTGGGGATGGGACCGCGTACACTCGTCGGACGAGGGGAACCAGGCCCGTCCAAACTGGTCAAGGGACAACAGGCGTGTCTTCTGCTTGTCGCCCATCCCCGGGAGAGCTTT
>JAKOSN010000165.1 GCA_029777335.1 Planctomycetota bacterium | reverse complement strand
ATTCCACGCAGCGCAGGGCTTTCTCCTGGCGTTCGATGCGCTGTTTTTCTCGGCGAGCGGCGGCGCCGGTGCCTGCTTTCTGGATCTGCACGGCACGCGGGGGCACCGGCAGGCTGATTCCCTCGCGATTCAGGGCATACCAGATGTGATCACGGACGGCCGATTCGATCTTGCCGCGCTGGGCAAAGTCGGCGATGCCGAAGCGCACGCTTAGCTGCACCCCGCGTTCATCGAAACCACTGGTGGAGGCGGTCGGCGCTGGTTCAGGGAGGATCCCGGGAATGTCACCGAGGGCGGTGAGGATGATCTTCTTGGCGCGCTGGGGGGGCACCTCGAAAGGGATATGGACGGAAACGGCTCGGCGCAGACCATGCGCGGCGCGACTGTAGTTGATGATCGGGGCCTGGGCGAGCAGACCGTTGGGGAGGGTGATTTCCACCTGATCGGGAGTGACCACGCGGGTGGCGCGCCAGTTGATCTCGACCACCTGGCCGACCTGGGTAGCATCCTGGTTGAACTGAATCCAGTCGCCCACCTCGAAGGGACGCTGTGCCTGAATCGCCAGCCCGGCGAACATGTTGCCCAGGGTATCGCGCAGCGACAGCGCGACGATGGCCGTCAGCAAGGCGGAGCCCGCAAACAACTCTCCAGGTTTGATCCCGGCCGCCCCCAGCGTGACCAGGACGGCGATCACATAGACCAGTGTGTGCACAATGTCGATGAAAATTTGCGGCAAGGGGCGCAGATAGGCGCGGCTGAGGTGCGACTGGGTGAGCAGAAGAAAGACCCCCAGGCCCAGCGCGGCGGTGAGCAGAAAGATGGCGGACAGTTCGAGAGTGAGACGGGCAGTCCCGTCCCGGGGGCAGAGTTTCGCCACCAGGTGCAAGGTGAGCGAAAGGCCAAGAAAGAGGACCACCCAGCGAATCTTGCGCCGGGCCGGGCCGGTCACGCAGAGCAGCAACAGGACGATCAGGAGCAGCCCCGCGAGCAGCCAGCCCACGGTCACAGGATGATCCAGCGGCATGGTGATGTTACCGGCGCAAGGAGGTGTCGGAGGGCGGTCCAGGGGCAGCGTCCCTCAATCCCGAGGGCGATTGTACCTTTCCCCGAGAGCTACGCAACGGCTTTTCGCGTTCCTTTCCTCCGATCCTGTGCACGCCCGGCGATCACTTTTTCTTTTTGGTGACCAGATCGGTGGTGATCTGGAAGAACACGCCAGTGGTCACGTTGACTCCGCCCATGCCGGAATTGTTGCCGATGCTTCCCTGTGCATTGATGGAGGCTTGTTGCCCGAGCAGATTGAAGTTCGCCCCGACCGTCGCCTTGGCGGACAGATCCACCCCACCCGTGGGCGGAGCAGCAGGAAGATTCATCCCCTTGGCCGCCTGTTGCAGACCAATCTTCTTGGCCTCGGCGAGAACATCGATGGTCAGCCCATTTTTACCATAGTTGAAGCCCACCGCCAGCCCGCCCGCCGTGTTCTGATCGTATTCGGCCTTCCCTGTGAGTTTGATGGGCGTCCCCGGAACGGGCACAATTACCTGCAGGCTGCCGTTGGCGTTCTGCATCTTCTGACCGTTGGTGAACACCTCGCCGGAAACGCCGATTTTCACGGTCAAGGGCTTCCATTCCTTGGTGACGAAGGTCTTCAGTTCGACCTTGTTCTTGGCGTAATCGACGCGCAACTTGCCCAGCTCCAGGGTGAACCATTTGGTCTTGACCTTGCTGTTATCCAGCAGACTGAGGGCGGCGTTGGTGATCGGGGTGCCGGTGCGGATTTCGTAGATGGTGGCGATTCCCACCAGCGAGGCGCCCCAGGCGACGAGAAAGAGGGTGCTGCTGGCGTTGTCCAGAAACACGCCGAGCGGGCGCGCCTTGGCGGCATCGCCCAGCTTGCTCACGGCTTCCTTCAGGCGGGCCACGCTCGGCGATTTTTTGATCTGATCGAGCACAGCGGTGCCCAGCGTCTCGCCCGCCTTGGTGACGACCGCCTGAGCAGCCTTATCGGACTTTTCAGAGGTGGCATTCGACATCCCCATGAAGACATCGTGGTTTTCACGAGCGACTTCATTGAGTACTTTCTGGAGGTCTTTTTGTGTGTTGGGATCTTCGAGGACCTTGCGGATGTAGTCGGGGAGGTTGTCGGCGGAGTTCTCCACCACCTTGACCGCCAGGACCACGATATCATCGACGTAGGGAACTGGGTCGTCGGCCATGAGACTCTCCCATTGCGCAGGGGGGGAATGCCGAGCAGGGCACCCCGGATTCGGTTCCATTGCCAAGAAGATCCGCTCGACGCGCCTGCGCGGGGCAGACGGGCGCGCGGCTAACGCTTCTGCACCAGTTCGCGGTAGAAGTCGGCGGTTCGGCGCGCGATGGTCGTCCAGCTGAAATGCTGCTGCACGCGCTCCAGGGAGCGTTTCCCCATCACCTCACAGCGGGCCGGATTGTCGAGGAGTTCGTTGATTGCCGTGGCCAGGTCGTGAGCGAATTGGTCCGGGTCGCGTGGCTCGAAATCGACGGTCCCCCGCGCCTCGAAGGGCACCAGCAACCCGGTGGTTCCGTGGAGCACCACTTCCTTGATTCCGCCCACCGCCGAGGCGACCACGGGCGTGCCACACGCCATCGCCTCCAGGTTGATGATTCCGAACGGCTCGTACACCGAGGGACAGACAAAGACGGCCGCCTGAGCGTAGAGCGGGATCACCTCCGAACGGGGCAGCATCTCGGCCAGCCAGATGATATCGCCAGGGCGGTCACGCCGGGCCGCTTCCACCCGGCGAGTCATCTCCTCGCCAATTTCGCGGGTATCGGGCGCACCAGCACACAGGACAATCTGGACTCCGGGACGCAGATGCTGGATCGCGCTCACCAGATGAATAATGCCCTTCTGGCGGGTAATCCGACCCACGAACAGAATGTAGGGGCGCTTCGGATCGATCCCGTGGCGCGCCAGCACCGAGGGATCGCGCTGGGGGTGATACTGCTCCAGATCGATCCCATTGTGGATAACGCGAATCCGCTCGTGGGTAACCCCGTACAGGCTGGCAACATCGTGACGCATCGACTCGGAGACCGCGATCACTCCGTCGGCGTTCTGGTAGGCGGTCCGTTCGATCCACGTGCTGGCGTGGTAGGCGGTGCCAAGTTGCTCGGCTTTCCAGGGGCGATGCGGTTCGAGCGAATGGGTGGTCAACACCAGCGCGGCCCCGGTGAGCTGCTTGGCGAGGCAGCCGGCGAGGTGCGAATACCAGGTGTGACAGTGCACAATATCGACAGGGGGAAGAGCGCCGGCCATGAGGAGGTCGCGAACCATCGGATCCATGAATTTCTGGTGGCGCGGATCCTGAGTGGGGATGGGCGGACCACTGGGAGTGATCCCTCGCACGGTCAGGTTGCCTTCGCGGATCGACTGATCGCCAAAACAGAGAACGGTCACCTGATGGGTGCCGCCGTCCAGGCGCACCAGTTCCCGGGTCAGGTATTCCACATGAACGCCGGCTCCCCCATAGATGTGGGGGGGATATTCGTTGGTCAGGATGGCGATGTGCATCGCTGAACCCTCCTCCTGGCCGTTCTGCAAGCGGCCAGGGAATCACTGTTTGGGGGATTGCTCTTTCTTCTCACTATAGAAGAAAGCTACGCGCCCCGGCGATGAAGCACCACGGCGAATCTGGAGGGGCGGTCTTTTTTGCGCGGCGGCGATCCGTCTGCGCCGTTGCGGGGTTAAAGCAGGATAGGGGAATGTCCCTCGTGTCCATCGGGCTGCGCGGTGATAGGATGACCCCAGGGCGAACTGTTTCCGCGCGTCACGATTATGTCGAGGGGCGAACCAGGGTTGGAAACACTCGCCCCTGATCTTGACCCTCCTGCTTGCTGCCCGTTACACCCCACCAGAGTGGTACTGCCATGCCTACCCACCCTCCCTTCCTGCCCGCTCCTCGTCGGATCCGTCTGGGCGCCGCGCTGGTGCTGCTCCTCCTGGTGCCGTCCCTGCGTGCTGTGGATCCGACCGGCGAGCAGATCTATCGCAAGAAGTGCGCGTCCTGCCATGGGGTCTCAGGCGAGGGGACCAAGGCACACTATCCGCATCCGCTGGAAGGCAATCGCACCGCGGCCCAGCTGGCGCGTTACATCGCCAAATCGATGCCCGAGGATGCCCCGGGCACCTGCACCGGCGCCGAGGCCGACAAGGTGGCCGCCTATCTCCACGAGGCGTTTTACTCAAAGGTCGCGCGCGAACGCAACCAGGCCGTGCGCATCGAACTGGCACGACTCACAGTGCGCCAGTATCAGAACACCATCGCCGATCTGGTGGGCAGTTTTCGCTCCTCCGACAGCCGCGAGAACAAGGAAGGGCTGCGGGGCGAATACTTCAGCGCACGGGGTTTTCGGAACAATCAGCGTGTGCTCGATCGGCTGGATCGCGAGGTGAAGTTCGATTTCCAGGCGGGTAGCCCCGACGCGAAGATCAAGCCCGAGGAGTTCGCCATCCGCTGGCAGGGCTCGATCTTTGCCCCGGAAACCGGCGAATACGAGTTCCTCGTTCGCACCGAGAACGGCATGCGCCTGTGGGTCAATGACACCACTCGTCCCCTGGTCGATGGTTGGGTGCGCTCCGGGGCAGGCAAAACGGAACTGCGCGAGACGATTCGCCTTCTGGGCGGACGGGCCTATCCGCTTCGGTTGGAGTTCTTCAAGTCGAAGCAAGCCAAGGAAAAGACAGCGTCGATCGCGCTGGAGTGGAAGAGACCGGGCGGAGTGGCGGGGCCGATCCCGCCGCATTATCTTTCACCGAGCCGCGCGCCTGAGGTGCTGGTGGTCAGCGCGGCGTTTCCCCCGGATGATCGCAGTCTGGGGTGGGAACGGGCCACTTCCATTTCGCGCGCCTGGGACCAGGCCACCACCGAGGCGGCTCTGGAGGTGGCCAGTTATGTGACCGCTCATCTGGGGGAACTGGCAGGGTTTGGGTTCGAGGGACGCGACAAGCCGCAGAAGGTGCGTGCGTTTGCCCAGCAGTTTGCCGAACGCGCCTTTCGGCGTCCGCTTTCCGAGGTGGAGAAAAAGCTGTTTGTCGATCGTCCGTTTGAGACCGTTGCCGATCCCGAGGCCGCCCTCAAACGGGTGGTGCTCTTTGTCCTCAAATCCCCGCGCTTCCTCTATCGCGAGGTGGGCGAGGACGAGTCCTACAACATCGCCGCGCGGCTGGCGTACACCCTGTGGGACGCCCCGCCCTCGGACGATTTGCTGAAGGCGGCCGCCGCGGGGCGATTGCGCACCCGCGAGCAGGTGGCGGCCCAGGCTGAGCGCATGCTGGCCGATCCGCGCGCCAGGGTAAAGCTCGAGGAGTTCTTTCTGCGCTGGCTGAAAGTTGATCAGGCACCGGAGATTGCCAAGGATCGGGCCCGCTTCCCCGAGTTCACCCCCGAGGTCCTCGCCGATCTGCGCACCTCGCTACGGTTGACGATCGAGGACGCCGTCTGGAGCAAGAACGCCGATTTTCGGCGCTTGCTTCTCACCGACGAGTTGTACCTCAACGGGCGCCTGGCGAAGTTTTATGGCGTCCATCTCCCCGCCGACGCGCCGTTTCAGAAGGTAAAGCTGGATCGCCAGCAACGTGCCGGGGTGCTCACCCATCCGTATCTGATGGCAACGTTTGCCTACACCGCGGCGAGTTCACCGATCCATCGAGGCGTTTTCCTCAGCCGCGGCGTGTTGGGGCTGACCCTTCGTCCGCCACAGCAGGCCTTCGCCCCGCTCACGGAGAGTCTGCACCCGAATTTGACGACCCGTGAACGAGTGACGTTGCAAACCAAGCCGGACATGTGCCAGAGCTGTCATGGGGTGATCAATCCCCTCGGGTTTACTCTGGAACATTTCGATGCGGTTGGGCGCTATCGCGACCTCGATAACAAAAAGCCGGTGGATTCCACGGGGAGTTATCAGACGCGCACCGGGGAACAGATCAAGTTCACGGGGTCGCGGGATCTGGCGCAGTTTCTGGCCGCCAGCGACGAGGTGCAAACGGCCTTTGTGGAACAACTCTTCCATTACCTGGTGAAGCAGCCGATTCGCGCTCATGGCCCGCGAACGGCGGCGGATTTGCGTGATTCCTTCGTGAAGAGCGGTTACAATATTCAAAAGTTAACGGTGGAGGTGGCAACGGTCGCCGCTCTGCACCGCCGGACTCCCCAGGAACCTGCCAAACCCGAGACGAAAACTCTCAAACCCTCGGGGAAGTGAAACCCTCCTGGAAGAACGCTGCTTGAGGTATGCTTGTTCCGCAGTCGTGCAACTGGAGAATGTTCATGACCGGTCCCTGCAATCGACGCGACTTTATCCGCGACCTGGGCATTGGCGCGGCGGCGATCCCTTTTATCCTCAATTTGCCGAGCCTGGGGTTTGCCAACCAGCAACGCCGCAAGCAGCGCCTGGTCGTGATGTTTAGCCCCAACGGCACTCTCCCCAATCTCTTCTGGCCCGACGAGGAAGGGGAGAAGTTCGCCTTCAAGGAGATTCTCAAGCCGCTGCAACCGTTCCATGATCGCACCCTTGTGCTGCGCGGCGTGTGCGATCGCGTTCGGGGTGATGGCGATGCCCACATGCGCGGCATGGGCTGTCTGCTAACCGGCATCGAACTCTTCCCCGGCAATATTCAGGGTGGTTCGGATACCCCCGCGGGGTGGGCGCGGGGAATCTCCATCGATCAGGAGATCAAGAACTATCTGCAAAAAGATCCTGCCACGCGCACCCGGTTCGGTTCGCTGGAGTTCGGGGTGCTGGTTCCCGAACGGGCCGATACCTGGACGCGCATGGTCTATGCCGGGGCGAACAAACCGCTCGCGCCGGTGGACAACCCCTACCAGATGTTCGCCAAGCTCTACGGCCAGTTGAAGGACCGGGAAGCGCTCAAGAGTGTTCTCGACGAGGTGCAGCAGGATCTGCGCAAGGTGAGCACCAGGGTGAGCACCGAGGATCGGCGCTTGCTGGAGGAGCACGCCACCTTTGTTCGCGAGATGGAGCAGGAGCTGCGCGCCACGCGGGATGAGGCGGTCGGTCATCTGGTCCCGGAACTGACCCCCGGGGTCAAGAAGGAAAACGACAACATCCCGAAGCTCAGCAAGATGCAGATCGATCTGATGGTGAACAGCTTCGCCGCCGATTTTGCTCGGGTGGCCACGCTGCAGTTCACCAACTCGGTCGGGCAGGCGCGGATGCGCTGGCTCAAGGTCGAGGAGTCACATCATGAACTGTCCCATCTGCCGGATAGCGATGCCAAGGCACAGGACAAGTTGACGCGCATCAACAAGTGGTTCTGTGAGCAAATGGCCTACCTCGCCAAGCGCCTGGCGGAGACGCCGGAGCCGGGCGGCAAGGGAAGCCTGCTGGATAATACGCTGATCGTGTGGACCAACGAACTGGGCAAGGGCAACTCCCATACGCTGGATAACATCCCCTTTGTGATGGTCGGCAACGGGCTCGATTTCAAAATGGGCCGTTCGCTCAAGTACAATCGTCAGCCGCACAATCGGCTCTTGCTGGCGCTGGCTCATGGGATGGGGCATCGCATCAAGGCTTTTGGCAATCCCAACTTCTGTGGTCAGGGACCGTTGCCGAACCTGACGTGATTCCCGGTGTTTGCCGATGGTGAACTGGAACAGGCCACAGCCGAAAGAAGGCTGTGGCCTGTTCGTTGGCTGGGTGAGGCGAGGCGGAAAAGGAACGGCCCCGCGACAACACCTCTGGTTGCCGCGGGGCCACGAAGCACCTCTTGCTCCGAGGAAGGGGGGTTCGCGAGCAGGGTGCTTTGTTCGGCGCGTCTACTTCCTGGGAGCGACCATCACCGATTGAGCCTCCTTGCTGGTGCCGTCATCCTTGACCTTGAGTGTCACCTTGTCGCCGACCTGAATGGAACTGAGTTCGATTTTCTCCTTGCCGCGCAGGATCTCGGCATTCTTCGCCACCTTGACGATCAGGATCTTGTCGCCGCTTTTCACGGTCAGCTGATTCTGGGCAGCATTCACCGCGCTGACGTTCCCCTCAACGGTGGTGAGGTCCGCAACCTCCTTCGCCTTTTCCTTCACGGCCTGGGCGCCCTCCGTCACCTTCTCCTTGATCGTCTCGGCGCCTTCCCTGGCCTTTTCCTTGAGGTCCGCTGCCTCCTGGGTCACCTTGTTCTGAGCTGCCTTCAGATCGTGTTTGGCCTTCTCCTTGTTGAGGTGAATGTTCACGTCGGTGGTTTTGGTGCTGAGGCCCTCGTCCGTGTTCGGCTGGACAACAACCCATTCGCGATACAGAGCGAACCCCACAGTGCTGATCGCCAGGACGGCCAGGATCGCGATGAACGCCTTCATAGTGTCCTCCTTTGTCGATGAAGCGATACCATTCGTTTCGTTCTCGTCATCTCGCTCTTCCCTTAAGGCAAGGACCGTGCCAGAACGGCGGCGAAGTGTTCGCCGAGATTGTATCCCCTTTCAGGGAAGGAGGTTCCGGTTTTGATTTCTTTTATCGCTCCGTGGAATCGCCTGGCAGACAGAGGAGAATGTGCAGACCGTTGCGCACTTGCAGGCAAGGCATTGCTCAGCGTACGATGAAGCGCTGGCAAAGACCAGGGCGACCCCTGCAGCAAGGGAGGAGCGATCATGACAAGCCCCGACCCGGGACCACCGCGCCCTCGGGCCACGGAAGGAGCCGTCAGCCGCGAGACGACCGGCTCGCTGCAGTATCAACCGCGGATCCTGATTGCCGAGGACAACGAGCAGGCCGCTCAGCAACTGCGGACCTTGCTGGAGGGAGGGTTGGGGCTCCGTGTGGACCTCGCCAGCGATGGCAAGCAGGCCCTGGAAGCGCTGCGCAACAACTTCTACAGCGTCTTTCTCACCGATCTGAAGATGCCGCGTGTGGAAGGGATGGAACTGATCCAGCAGATCGAGCAGCAACAGATTCCGGTGACGGTGATCGTGATGACCGGGCATGGCAGCATTGACAGTGCCGTGGAAGCGATGCGCCTGGGCGCCTATGACTTCCTGACCAAGCCGTTGGACATCGAACGCTTGGAGTGGGCGATCAAGCGGGCGCTGCGCGAGCGTTCGCTTCGGGATGAGGTGGTCTATCTACGCGAGCAACTGAAACAGCGGGAAGCCTTCGCGCACATCGTCACCAAAAGTCCGCAAATGATGAAGGTGCTCGAACTGATCCAGAACATCGCTCAGACCACCACGACCGTGCTGATCGAGGGCGAAACGGGCACCGGGAAGGAGATGGTGGCGCGGGCGATCCATCAGGCCTCGGCGTCGCTTCGCGCTGGTCCGCTCGTCGCCCTCAACTGTGCGGCGTTGCCGGAAAATCTGCTGGAAAGCGAGTTGTTTGGCCACGAGAAAGGCGCCTTCACCGGGGCGATCTCGCAGCGCAAGGGCCGCTTTGAACAGGCCGAGGGGGGGACGCTCTTTCTCGACGAGGTCGGAGAGATTCCGCCGACGATGCAGGTCAAACTGCTGCGGGTCTTGCAGGAACGCACCTTTGAGCGCGTGGGCGGATCAGAGCCGCTCACGGTCGATGTGCGCGTGATTGCCGCCACCAATCGCTCCCTGGCGCGCATGGTGAAAAAAGGGCGGTTTCGCGAGGATCTGTACTATCGCATCAATGTGGTCCGGATCGAACTTCCGCCCCTGCGCGAGCGCCCCGAGGATGTACGGCTGCTGGCGAACCATTTTTGCGAGAAGTATGCCCGCCCGGGGGAAGCGCCCCAGCAGATCGGGCCAGAGGCGATGGAAGCCCTCCTCAAACATCCCTGGCCCGGCAATGTCCGCGAACTGGAGAGCGTCATTGAGCGGGCCTGTGTCACTTGCCAGGAACGAACAATTGGCAAGGAGCACCTTGGGCCGGAGTTCTCCCATCCCGCAGAGGCACGCACCCCCTTCAAGGTGGATCTCACACGTCCCTTACCCGTGGTGCTGAAGGAGATCACGACCGATGTGGAACGGCGCTACATCCGCAAGGCGCTGCGAAAAACGCACGGCAACGTCTGGCGTTGTGCCCAGATTTGCGGGATGTCGCGACGCAGCATCACCGCCAAGCTCGCCGAGTACAACATCGATCGCAAGGAGATGAAAGATCCGGAATAGAGAAGATGGGGCGGCCCCTCACTCCGTCGCGCTGCCCGGAGGTGCGGGCGTCGCCGGCAGCACTCCCAGTTGACGCAGCCAGGTCGCCAGCTGGTCTGCGCTGAGCGGCCCCTTGCGCAGCAGAGCCTGGATGTTCCCACGCAGCCGTTCGTGATCGGCCGGGGTGATGTCCTTGCCCGTGACCACCAGGATGGGGAGCGCGCGAAAGCGGGGGTTGTTGCGGATACGCTCAATCACCGCAAAGCCATCGGTTCCAGGCATGAGCAGATCGAGCACCATCACCTCGGGGTCGTTCTCTTCCAGGCGCGACAGGACCTCTTCGCCTCGACTCGCCTCGACGACATGGAGGCCATCCTGCTGCAACCAGTCACGCAGCAGGGTGCGTGTGCTGGCATCGTCATCGACAATCAGGGCGGTTACACGACGCGGAGCCTGGAAAAGCCA
This sequence comes from Planctomycetota bacterium, assembly GCA_029777335.1. Lineage (GTDB taxonomy): Bacteria > Planctomycetota > Planctomycetia > Gemmatales > Gemmataceae > JAKOSN01. The sequence goes on along the minus strand of JAKOSN010000165.1, from coordinate 19,003 downwards.
CGGACAGCTGGCGTGGAGGCGCTCGGTGAAGTGTTCGTGATCCAGTGGTTTGACAAACCAGTCGACCACATCCAGGTTGCGCGGGGGTTGTTCATCGAGAACGGTCACGACAATCACCGGAATGTCGGCGGTCGCCGGATCGGCCTTGAGGTTGGTGAGCACCTGCCACCCATCCAGCCGGGGTAATTGCAGATCGAGCAGGATCAGGTGTGGCCGTTCGCTCCGGGCGCGTTCCAGCCCCTCGGGACCTGTGAAAGCGGACGTGGTGCGCAGTCCCAGGTCGTGGAGCCAGTCGGCGAGGAGCTTGTTGGTGGGTTCGTGATCTTCAAGGATCAACGCGAGCGGACGTTCGCCGTCGGCACGGCCTTGCTGGGTGGGGCGGGTTGGCAGGCGCTCCGGAGTTCCGCCGGCGAAGATACGCGGCAGGACGAAGGCAAAGCAACTCCCCTGGCCCGGTTGACTCCGCACGCCGATCACTCCCCCGAGCAGATGCACCAGACGGCGGGTGAGCGCCAGCCCAAGGCCAGTTCCCTCGATCGTTTGATCGCGATTGCTCGCCTGGTGAAACTCTTCCCAGATCGTCTCCTGTTCCTCAAGCGGAATGCCGATGCCAGTATCTTCCACCTCGAAGCGGATGGCCTGGGCGTGGGCGATTGGGCAGGGGCGCGCCGCGCGTGCCACGGTTTCCACCCAGAGGGCGCGAACGGTCACGCGTCCCCCCTCGGGAGTGAACTTGATCGCGTTGGACACCAGGTTGACAAGGACCTGTTTGAAGCGTGCGCCGTCGGTGACAATTTCTCCTTCGGGAGGAGCGATTTCCAGGCAGACATTCAACCGGCGCGCCTCAAGCAGGGGATGCACTCCCGAGAGCAATTGTTCCAGGGCGGGGCGGATGGCCACGGGCTCCAGCTGGATCTGCATGTGGCCCGCCTCGACCTTGGAGATATCGAGCATATCGTTGATCAGCGCCAGGAGGTGTTCGCCGGCGCGGGTCACGTCCTCGATGTAGTCGGCCTGTTTGGGGTTGAGCGGACCAAAGCGCTGGGTGCTCAGCATCTTGGACATGCCGATGATGGCATTCAGAGGCGTACGCAACTCGTGGCTCATGCGCGCCAGAAAATCGCTCTTGGCCTGGTTGGCCGCCTCGGCCGCCTCCTTTTCGCGCCGCAGGGCATCTTCCTGGCGCCGCTCGGTCAGATCGGTGCAGGCACAGACCCATTCCTGGATCGCGTCCTTTTCGCCTCGAATGGGCACGCAGCGACAGCTAAAGTAGCGATAGACGCCATCGTGCCGACAGATCCGACATTCCTCCTCAAACGGTTCGCCCGAGCGAAATGCTTCCTTCCAGGCACGGGCGACGCGCTCACGATCCTCGGGGTGAACCGCCTGCAGCCAGCCATCCTTCTGAAACTCCTCCTCTTTCAGCCCGGTGAAGGCGGCCCAGCCCGCAAAATCGCTCACCATCGTGCCGCGGGCATCCATCGTCCAGAGGAGATTGCTGGTGGAGCCGAGCAAACTTTGATAGCGCCGTTCGGCGGTGCGCAGGATGGCTTCACGCTCCGACAGCGCCATCCCCATCATGTTGAAATACCGGATGAGGACAGCGATCTCCGAAGGGCCAGACGGAGCCAACGTGGTGAAACTTCCTTGCCGTAACTGGTTGGTCGCCTCGCCCAGCCGTTCCAGCGGGCTGGCAATGGTGCGCGAGAGTTGCAACGGCAAGAGGATGGAGAGAATGACCGCGGTGGCCAGGGTCAGAGGGATCACCCAGGCGCTGCGCGTGGCTGCCCCGTACGTTTCGGCGCGGTGGGCCGCGAGGCGAACGGTTTCGGCGCTGATGATCTTGTCGATTTTCTCCAGGATCTGGTCGTTGAGGCGAACCATCTCCCCCAGATGGCGGCGCGCCATGTCGGCCTGTTGATCCTTCTGCAGCAGTGGCGCTTGCCGGGCGAAGAGGACAAAATCCATTTCGGCAAACGAGTGCCAGGTCCGCGCTAGCCGATCAGCATCATCCACACGAGTCCGCTGCATGTCGTCCTCGGCGATCAGATTGCGCAACTCGTTCAACTCGCCGTCGAGCATGGCCCAGATGGCGTTGAAGCGCTGACGCAGGTCCTCTGTACCGAGCAGATGATGCGCCCGCTTGGTGGCCGTCAACACCGCCAGGTTGGCCTTCACATCGTAGGCCTTGGCGAGCACTTCCTGCGCGCGTTTCTCGGATTCCTCGGCGTGGAGCAGATTCTGGTTGGTCAGAAAGGCAACCGAGGCCGCCCCCACGAACAGAACCAGGGGAATGACCGACCCCAGGAGCAAGCGCGCACGCAGCGTGCCGAGGTATTTGAACATGGTGATCTCTCATTCGAGCCAGCCAGGCGGCCTTCGGTCAGCGCGGAGCCGCCGCGATCAGTTTTTCCAGGCGATCGACAAAGGCAAAGGGATCCTCGACCAGAGGCTTGGTCACGTAGTGCGCACATCCCGCCGCCAGGGCCTGGTCGATGTTCGCTTGCATCGCATGCGCCGAGACGGCGATAATGGGGATCGGTTTTGTTGCCGGATCGGCCTTCAGCTGACGGGTCAATGTCAGTCCATCCATGCCGGGCAGTTGCAGATCCATCAGAATCAGATCGGGTGGGGTTTCACGCAGCAACGCCAGGGCTTCTTCGGCACGCGTTGCTTCCAGCACCTCAAAGCGAATTTCGAGAATGTCGCGCATCAGTTTGCGATTCATGGCGTTGTCTTCGACCACGAGAACGAGGGGCATGGCTCTCTCCTGCCAGCGGGGAAGATAAGTGGTCTCGTTCCCGAAAGAGAGGGGGACGCCTGGAACCAGGAACCGGGAACGCTGCCCAGGTGCTGTCATTGTAGGGGCGCACCCGCCACGACAATGGGGGTGCGCTGGAACGGGAGAAGGGAGGTTGGTCGAGGACTACAGGGTGGCTCGTTCGGCCAGGGCGGCGTCGAGGTGGGCCTGATCGACGATACCCACGCGCAGATAGGTTCCGCCCAGGCACAGTTCATCGCCATCTTTCAGCGCGCGCCAGCCCAGGCTCTCTTCAACAGGGGAAGCCAGGGAGTCCGTCCGGGGGCCGAGGGCCACGCCGTTGACAAACGTGCCATTGCGGCTGCCCAGGTCTCGGACGCGCACCTCGGGCGGGGTGATCTCCAGCAGACAGTGATGCCTGGAGATGCACAGACAATCAAGGCTGCTGGGCACCTTGATATCGCATTCACGCCCCCGGCCCAGAGTGAGCGTTTCGGGCCGCGAGCAAATATGCACCAACCCTTTAAGGGGGCCATTGGCGAAGGTGAGTGTCACGGTAGCCATCAGGGATACCTCCTCACGGTGACTTGAGTCGGAGTGTTGCCATCCGTGTTTCGTTGAGGTCGATTCCGTGACCGACTCATCCAGAAGCAACTGGCATGCCCTCACGACGAGAGAGGCGTTTTCCCCTGGAAATTACGCCTTCGGAAGAGAAAGTGCGCACGAGGCTTCCTCCTTGAAGGCACCCGGATGCGCACTTTTGCATTTCGCTGTCGGTTACCCAGTCGGCCGAGGTCACCCTGAGAAAAGATTCAACTCCACCACCACCACCGTGACGTTCGGACGATTCTCAGCGCGGAGCGTGGCCTTCAGGCGCCGGGCGAGCGTCTGGCAGGCAGCCCGCTCCAGAGGATTGTCGCTGGCTGGGGCGCCGAATGGTTCAAAGAACTGTTCCAGCGCCGCAGGATCCAGGGGGGGACGCTGATCGGTGACAAGCAGGTGTGCCTTGCGTCCCTGCGAGGCGGTGGCTACCACGACGGGCGGCCCCGCCAGGTGTGCTCCCTTGACGAGCAGCCCCAGCAAGCGCGCCAGGTCGCGTTCGTGGGCGAGCACCAGAGAAGGCTGTGCCGAAAGTTGTTCTGTCACCGCGAGACCATGCGCACGGAGGGGATCCACCACGGCGCGCACCACTGCATGAAGATCCACAGGCTGCAGAGGGGTGGGAATCGTGTGGCGTTGCTGGTCAAGCTGAGCGAGCATCTCGCTGGCGCGGAGTCCCAGGGCACGGAACTCCGCCAGCTGTGGGCGCAGCGCTTCGGGAGCGGACCGACTCACGATTGCGGCTTGCAAGACGATGTTGTTGAAGACGTTGTGCAATTCGTGGGCAACGGGCCCGAGCATGTCCGCCAGGTTGAGCAGCGCGACTTCCCGGGGGTCTTCGGCGACCTCTCCGGGGGGTGAGTGCGGGGGCGTGAGCGAATGACCAGTGAAGTTGCTCATGGCACTCCTTGCAAAACAGTGGTTTCCAGGTGAGGACGGATGGGGCGATTCCCTGCAACGGGTGGACCGTTGGCGCCGAGTCTCTGCAACTTTATGCTGGCAGCACGGGCTGCACCCGTGCACAATGATGGCAGGGAGGAGCAGTCCCCGGCGTGGAGACGATTCCTCCGCCGCGGTTCCTCAAGGGCGGCCTTTGCCTCCCCCCGCCAGGCCTGGTCGAGATCCTGCCATGACGATTCCTCTTCTCTGCTCGCGCCGACGGGTGTTACAGGTGGGAGCGATCGGTTCGCTGGGGTTGTCGCTCCCGCAGTTGCTGCAGGCCGAGCAGCACACGCCGGCCCGAAGGCGCAATGCCGATGCCTGTATCCTGATCTTCCTCAATGGCGGGCCGAGCCATCTCGACATGTGGGACATGAAACCGAATGCCCCTGCCGAGATTCGCGGCGAGTTCAAGCCCGTTCCCACCACGGTGCCGGGCCTTCAGCTGAGCGAACATCTGCCACGGTTGGCGAAACTTGCGCACGAGGTCACGCTCATCCGCTCTGCTCATCATAGCGTGAACAACTCGCATGCGGCAGCGGTCTACGCCGCCCTGACCGGCCATGATCGCGGAGAGGCAGGGGGAGGCGCCAAACCGACCGACAACCCCGCGATCGGCTCAGTGGTCGGGAAGGTGATGCCGCCGACCCGGCCGGTGCTTCCCTATGTGTCGTTGCCTTACATCACCAAGGAGGGCGCGGGGGGGCCGCCTCAGCCGGGCTTCTTTGGCGGTTGGCTCGGCCGGACCTACGATCCGCTCTTTGTGCTCCGCGATCCCAATGCCCCGGACTTTCGCGTGGAGGAACTGTCGCCCCCTGCCGATGTTTCCGCGCAGCGACTGGAAGGGCGTCGCCACCTGATGCAGGATCTGAGCGCCGCGCGCACGCCAGCGAGTGCTCGCGCGGTGCGTGATATGTCCACGTTTCAGCAAAAGGCCTTCGAGGTGTTGACCTCCTCCGCCACGCAGCAGGCGTTTCGCATCGATCAGGAAGCGGCAAAGGTGCGCGATGCTTATGGGCGAAACATTTATGGTCAGAGTGTGCTGCTGGCGCGCCGTCTCATTGAAGCGGGAACGCGCGTTGCCTGCATTTCCTGGGCTCCGGATGCGAACGCCACCTGGGATACGCACGGCAACAATTTCAAATCGCTGAAAACGAGGCTCTTGCCGCAACTGGATAGTGCCGTCTCGGCGTTGTTGCGCGACCTGCTCGCGCGGGGGATGCTGGATCGCACCCTGGTGGTGGTGATGGGAGAGTTTGGTCGTACTCCCAAGGTGAACAAGGGCGCGGGACGCGACCACTGGAACTTCTGCTACGGGCTGATGCTCGCCGGCGGGGGGGTGAAGAAGGGGCACGTGTTTGGTGCCAGCGACAAGATCGGCGGCTTCCCGTCGAGCAATCCCGTCACCCCCGCCGACATCGTTGCCACCATCTATCACTGCCTGGGAATTCCCAGGGAACTGGAGCTGCGCGACAACCTCAATCGTCCCTTCTTGCTGGTGCCGTGGGGCGAGGTGATCGCGGATGTGGTGGCCTGACCCTCCTGTTGCTTTGGGATTCCAAGGAGTGATTGGTACGTCCAACCCGCACCGCCTCCTTACGGCTTTTTCTCCCCCGTGAGCCACGACGGGGAGAACCGCGTGAGAGTGATCGTTTCGTAGGGGGACTTCTCGCCCTGTTCGTGCAGACAACCGAAAGTTCCCTCGCTCAGCACAGCCAGGCAGGAATAGGCGGCGGGCCCCGCATGCAAAACGCGGCTTACCGGCCAGGTTTTCCCCTCATCGCGACTGAGCCGCACGGTCATTCGTTCTCGTTTTTTGCTCGCCGGGTTGGAGAAGAGCAGCCCCGCGGGGGAACGGATCAGGCTCGCCTGGCACACTGGTTCGATCAACGCCGGATCTTCCTCCAATTGGGACCATGTCTCCCCGCCGTCCTTGCTGGTGGTCACAAGACGACGGTTGGTGCCACGATAACTGCGCATGTTGAACAGAAGAGTGCCATCGCTCCGTTCCACCACCTGCGATTCGTTGCAATCGGGGCCGACCACTCCGCCCAGCTTCCATGTCTGGCCGCTGTCATCACTGTAGATGACATGTGCCTGTCGCGCCCTGGTTCCTGCCACGTAGTTGTCACAGGGTATTACCAGACGTCCGCTTTTGGTCTGGATGCCCACGCCTGGCCCGGTGGCGTACCAGGTCCAGTTCGGCTTCTTGACAGCCCGGGTGATCTCGACGGGCTTTGCCCAGGTGGCTCCCTCGTCGGTGCTCCTGGTGATCCACACCGTGCGCGTTCCCTTGCTCTTGCCAGCCAGAATTTGCGCCTCGGTATCCGCGCCCAGATTGTGTGTGAGCAACAACCAGATCGTTCCCGTTTTGGCATCTACCACGGGGCAAGGATTGCCACAGGTGTTCTCGCCATCGTCCCAGACAACCTGGGTCCTCCCCCACGTTTTGCCTCCGTCGGTGCTTCGTTTGAGAAGGACATCGATGTTGCCGGCATCCCCGCGCCCCTTTTTGCGCCCCTCGCAAAAGGCAAGCACCGTTCCCTTCGAGGTGACGATCAGAGCCGGAATGCGATAGGTGTGATAGTCGCCCTCCCCCGAGCGAAAAACCACTTGCTGTTCGAGCCTGGGAACTGCTCCCTTCGCCGAGGTGGCCGAAGCCAGGGAGACGGCAACAAGAACGAGCAGAATCCCGGTGTAGCGCGTGCGCCGAGCACAGGTGAACGGGGTGGACATGGCGGTTCCTCCAGCGGGCCGGTTGTTCGCCTCATTGAAACCCGGAACCGCACTCATTTCAATGAGGAATCTCGGAATGAGCGAGGCCCAGACAGAAGCGCTCGAATTCGCCCGGAAAGGAACTGTTGGCGCACGGAGAACAGCGATACAATGCGGCTCTGCTTGGGAAACCACTTGCTCGCCTGCACCGTGCGAAAGGGATGACTGATGCGCGCCCTCGTGATCTGGAACTCCTGTGCCGTCAGCGAATCACGCGAACGGGAGAGGATCCCCTCGGCCTGCCTCGTCGCGCCAGGGCAGGCTTCCCGGGGAAGCGCCTGGCGAGGCGCTCGATGGCTGACCCTCGCCCTGTTCATGTTCCCAGGGGTGGTCGTTTGTGCGCATGGTGAGGAACCCCCAGCCAAACTGGCAGGGTTCTTCAAACCACCAGCCCAGCTTGCCTCGGATCTGGGCAACTATCGGTCCCCGCTCCTTTTCGACGAGGGCAGCCCGGTGCGCACGCCCGCGGATTGGCAGAAACGGCGCGAGCAGATTCGTCGCTACTGGCACGCCACCATGGGCGAATGGCCGGAGGTGCTGCGCAAACCGAAGGTCGAATACCTGGCCAAAGAGCACCGCGAGAATTTTACCCAGCATCATATTCGCCTGGAGACGGCGCCGGGACGCACCACGGAGGACGCCTATCTGCTCATCCCCGATGGCAAGGGGCCTTTCCCCGCTGTGGTTGTGGTGTTCTATGAGGCAAGGACCGCGATTGGACTTGGTAAGGCGGAGTTGCGCGATTTTGCGCTCCAACTCGCCAAACGTGGCTTTGTTACCCTCTCGCTTGGAGGGGACCCCAATACTTATTATCCCACCCGAGAGAAGTGTCGGATCCAACCGCTTTCCTTTCATGCGTATGAGGCGGCCAACTGCTGCAACGCCCTGGCCAATTTGCCCCAGGTAGACTCCAAACGGATCGGGATCACGGGGCATTCCTACGGCGGGAAATGGGCCATGTTTGCTTCGTGTCTGTATGAGCGCTTTGCCTGTGCCGCCTGGTCGGACGGCGGAGTGGTATTCGATGAGAAGCGGAGCAATGTGAACTACTGGGAGCCATGGTATCTGGGCTTTGAGCCAGGGCGCCCTCCACGCAAGGCAGGCCTTCCAACCGAGAAGAATCCTCGGACCGGCCCCTATCGCAAATTGATCGCCGAGGGCCGGGATTTGCACGAACTACATGCCCTGATGGCCCCACGGCCCTTTCTCGTGTCCGGCGGTTCGGAGGATCAACCCGAGCGCTGGAAGGCACTCAACCACGCCGTGGCAGTCAATCGGTTGCTTGGAGTGTCCAATCGCGTGGCGATGACCAATCGAAAAACGCACTCCCCCACGGTGGAGTCCAACGAGCAACTCTATCAGTTCTTTGAATGGGCGCTGAAATCCCCTGGATCAAGGAAGTGAGGCAGCAGCGCGCGCACAGGGTTCTCCCTTGAAATCACACGGTGGAATCCGGGATGTGTTGACGAGGTGCTGCATGTCCCGGGTTTGGCTGCCTTTCCCGGCGGGAGGGGGGGATCGACGGTTGATTCGGCCCTCCTCGTCAACCATCCAGGAATGCATATCATTCCTTCTTGTCGCCTGATTGGAGGCTTCCCTTTTGTCACATCCAACGCCACAGGAGTAGCAATCGATGGAATACAGGCAACTGGGTGGATCGGGGTTGCAGGTGCCGGTTCTGAGCCTTGGCACGGGCACCTTTGGCGGGGGTAACGAGTTTTTCAAGGCGTGGGGGACGAGCGATGTGGCCGAGGCGACGCGCCTGGTCGACATCTGCCTGGATGCGGGGCTGAACCTCTTTGATTCCGCCGATATCTACTCGCGGGGGATGGCAGAGGAGATTCTGGGGCAGGCGATCAAGGGCCGGCGCGACAAGGTGCTTCTCTCCACCAAGGGAACGTTTCGTTTTGGCGAGGGGCCCAACGAGGTTGGCTCATCGCGCTATCATCTAACCCGATCGGTCGAGGCCAGTCTGAAACGACTTGGAACGGATCACATCGATCTCTATCAACTCCACGGTTTCGACGCCCTGACTCCGATCGAGGAGGTGCTTGCCACGTTCGACACCCTGGTCCGCGCGGGGAAGATTCTCTACGTCGGCTGCTCCAACTTCTCGGGGTGGCATTTGATGAAATCGCTGGCGCTGGCCGAGAAATATGGCTTCCCGCGCTACGTGGCTCATCAGGCGTACTATTCGCTGGTTGGGCGAGATTACGAGTGGGAACTGATGCCTCTGGCGCTGGATCAGAAGGTGGGGACGGTTGTTTGGAGTCCGCTCGGGTGGGGCCGGTTGACAGGGAAGATTCGCCGTGGTCAGCCCTTGCCCGCGACCAGCCGACTTCAGAGCAAGGCGGTGACCGACATTGGCCCCCAGGTGCCCCAGGAGTATCTCTACAAGGTGGTTGATGCTCTCGATGAGGTGGCCAGGGATACAGGGAAGACGGTTCCGCAGGTGGCGCTGAACTGGCTGTTGCAACGTCCCAGCGTGTCCACCGTGATCATCGGGGCACGCAACGAGGAACAGTTGAAACAGAACCTTGGTGCAGTGGGTTGGCATCTCACGGCGGAGCAGGTGAAGAAGTTGGAGACAGCCAGCGCCACGCCGATGACCTATCCCTACTGGCACCAGAGTGGGTTCAAGGAACGGAATCCATTCCCGGTGTAGGAAAGGAGGGGGGATAAATAAAGTAGACCGGCTGCACCCACGAGCCGTCGCCCAGTCAGCTCGCAAACACAGTCGGTCTACTATCATGGTAGCCAGGCCAGGAAAGGGAGTCAAGACACCGAACACGAATTTTCGCCCTGCTGGGGGGAAAAGCAGGCGATTCAGGACTCTCCCCGACAGAGACACCCTTCTCCCCGCCCGAGAAGTACAGGGTTTCCCCACTACGCCAGGCGAAAGCGGCGGTGTCGAGGTCCACGGCGGTCGAGGCGAGGTCCTGGGGACCAATGCACCCAGAGGGGGCGCTTGCACCCCGGTGGGAGACGCAATTGCGGAGAAAGCAGGTTTTCCGCGTTTAGAGATCGAGATACGGGCGTTCACCTGGCGAAGGGGAGGAGTTGCTGGCGCAGGATGCCCACGTCGGGGTAGCGGTCGGCGGGCTCCTTGGCGAGCGCCTTGTGGATGATGGTCGCCAGTTCTTCGGGGATCTCGGGGCGTCGTTGCCGGAGAGGGATCGGCATCTCCTGCAGAACGGTCATCAGGGGGGGAACCCCCGGCTGGAAGTCGAAGACATGGCGGCCGCAGAGCAAGGTGTACAGGGTGGCTGCGGCGGAATACTGGTCAGCGGCGGGACGCACCTGGCGGAACGAGGTGATCTGTTCGGGCGGCATGTAGGCCAGGGTTCCGCCCACATCGCCCTGCATCGTCAAGCCGCTCAGGCGCGATTCCTGATAAACCCGGGCAAGGCCAAAATCAGCGAGTTTGACACTCTTTTTCTTGCCGTCGTCCGCCACCAAAATATTGCCCGGTTTAATGTCGCGATGGACCAACTGCTTGCTGTGGGCGTATTCCAGCGCCGAGAGAAGCTGACACAGGATGCGCACCGCGTCGCGCACCGGGATCGCTCCGCCCTTCTGTTTCAGGAGCTTGGCGGCATCCGTTCCCGGCACAAATTCCATGGCGATGAAGAGGCGTCCCTCGCTTTCCCCCACCTTGTGGCAGCCCACAATGTGCTCGTGCTGGAGACTGCGCAGAATGTCCGCCTCCCGAACAAACCGGGCGATGGCCTTGCGATCGCTCACCACGGCGGGCACAATCGTCTTCAGCGCAACAGTGGCCCCCCCCTGGGGATCTTCTGCCAGGTAAACCACCCCCATGCCGCCACGCCCCAGTTCTCGGATGATCCGATAGCCCGCCAATTCCGTGGGGATGTCCACGCTCGCCACCGGGACGGGAGGTGCGGGCGGCGGAGCGAGGGGCGGCACGGTGCGGGGTGGACTGGTCAGATAGGTGTCCGATGACCCCGGCGTTGGGGTGACTGCGGAGGGCATCATCGTCGGGCCCTCGGTTTCTACCACGCCCGGGGCGACCGGGAGCGTTGCTGCCTGCGTGGGGATCGATACCAGCAACTCCGTCCGTCCGCCCTTGATCACATCGCCATGGTGCAGATCCACACTTTCCACGCGTGTGCCGTTAACGAACGTTCCCCCATGGCTGCGCATATCGGTCAGCCGACAGACCGGCGGATTCATCTCGATCATGAAGTGGATGCGCGAAAAATACTTGTCGTTCGGAACCTGGAGATGCGCCTGCTTGGAGCGACCGGCCAGGAAGGCATCGTGGCCGCGGAAGGAAAAAAGCTGCCCTTTCAGAGGGCCGTCAATCACGGTCAGGGTCAGCCAGGGATCCTCTTCCTGGGGAGCCGGGAGCGTCTCGCGGGCGGTTCCCTCGGCGGGGATACTGGCGAACGCAGCCCCGAGTGTGGTTTCATGCACAGGGAACCGTTGCTGATACTCGTGCAGGGAAGGTTTCTCGCCCGCCTTGAGGCGAAATTCAACTTCCAGGGCGACCAGCTCCTGCAGGAGTTTGGCCTGCAGGGCAGGGGGAACGCGAAAGAGAAAGAGTTCCAGGGCAGGCCGTGCGCCCTCGCGCCATTCGGCCTCGAACTGGTCGCACAGTTGATCGATGAGCTGGAGATGCTCGGGAGAATGATTCTCGCTCACGGATTCTCCTCCTGCTCCCACCGCGTGCGGATCAGCTGCAACTTGCGCTCCACGGTGCGCAGAGCACAGCCCAGGCGAGCGGCAATCTCCTCATTGTTGTAGCCTTCCAGTTTCAACAGGGCGAGGGAACGGAAGGTGTCGTCGGGGAGTTGTTCGAGCCGCCGAACACACTCCTCCGCGACCAGGGCGGCAAAAGCAGGCGTGGGAGTGCTGTCGATCACGGTTTCCAGGGGAGGCGCGAGGGCGGTTGGCGTGCGCGCCGAGCCCCCTCGTTTGGCGCTGGTCTCTGCGCGGCGCAGGCTGATTGCTTTTCGTTCGGTCAGGACCACCAGCAAGCGCCACAGACCGTCGCGATCGCTGAGCTGAGGAAAGCGCCCGCCCTGAAGCGCCGCACAGAACGACTGAAAGGCGCTCAGCACCACATCTTCTTCGTCGGCCATGCCACTGCGCAACCCTTGCAGACGGGTGCGGGCCAGACTCGCCAGCTGGAAGCAGTAACGCTCCCACAATGGTTGCGCGGCTGCGGGATCGCCGGCGCGCAGGCGAGCGATCCACTCGGTGATGGATTCCTCGGGTTGCATGATCCCGACCTCTCTCCTGGTCGTGAGCTGCTGCAGGCTCATCTTACCCCGCCCCTGCCGGACTCGCAACCGCCACGCGCAAGAAAAAAACAAGGAAACGCTGGCGGGTCGGATGAGGCGTTTGCGATTCAGTCGGTAGAAGCAGGGACACACGCAACCGTCGCTTCCAGCGGCCTTTTGGGAAGGTAGCCCCTTGCAATGGCCCCGCACAATCTTGATACTAAGAAGAATCTTCTCCCTCCCCGCGCGGTTAGCTCGGAACGATGCCGCCCGACCGCAACTGCTGCACAGGTACGGGCCTTTAACTCCCGCAGGGGTGATCCCCCCATGGAGGAATCGCTCATGTACGAATTCACCTGTCCCAAATGCCGCACCAGTAGCACTGCGCCGTCGTTGAAAAATGGATGTTTTGCGAGCTGTCTTCACTGTGGACAGCGCGTGCAAATCTTGCTGATGGACGGCGCTGACTTCTCCATGGTCAGTTCGGAACTGGGGCCGTCGCTCAAACGCGCGGCGCCGCCGGCTGAACCACGTTCCCCGTGGCTGCTCATCGCTGGTGCCAGCTTTGCCGGCCTTACGATGGCTGGGGGGATTGTCCTGGCCTGGTTGTTGCTGGGGCGTCCTCCCCGGGCGATGAGTCAGGAGGCAGGGACCGGGGCAACTGCCACCGAACCGACCTCGCGAACGCCCACTGCCACCGGGATGTCAGCCCTTCGCGCCCAGCTGAACAGCAAGGATTCCGGGCTCCGTGTCTGGGCCTGTTTACGCCTGGCGGCGCTGGGAACCAAGGCGACCCCGGCCTCGGCCGATCTGATGAAAATTTTGCGCAAACAGGACGAACCCGCCGAGGTGGTGGAGGCGGCAACCACGGCACTGGCGGCCATGGGGGATCCTCCCGCCGAGGAGATTCCCATGCTGATCGAGGCGCTTCAGGATCCGGGAAGTTCGCGAGCGCGGAGCTACGCCGCAGGCGTGCTGGGGAGGGTGGGCGCACCCGCCGCCCCCGCGATTCCGGCGCTCATCAAGGCCTTGCAGGCGAATGATCCCGAGGTGCGCATTGCCGCGGTGAGCGCGTTGAGCAAACTGGGCGCAGTGGTTCGAGAACGTCGCAACGACATCTTCAAGGCTCTGCTGCCCCTGGTCAAGGACGAATCGTCCGGGATTCGCGAGGCAGGGCGCAAGGGGTTGGAGAATCTTGGTCCCACGATGCCGACCGATCTTCCTGCGCTCAAGGCCTTGCTGGCGGAGCGCACGGGGCCAAAAGACGGGCGCGTGTATGCGGTGCGAGCGCTTGGTCAGCTGGGGATGGACGGGGTGCCTCTGCTCGTTGAGGCGATGACCAGCGATCCGGACGCCGAGGTGGTCAGCCTCGCCCTGCGTGAACTGGCCGATATGAAGGCCGGTTCGCCGCCGGTGGTCAAGGCGCTGGGCCAGGCCATGCAGCACCCCGAGCGAACGGTCCGCCTGGAGGCCGCCACCGTGCTAACCAGCAAGCCCGTGGACGAGGACACCCTTCCCACGCTTCTGGTTGGGTTTTGCAACGAGGAAGATCGGCAAGTCCGGGCGGTGATCGAGAAAGCGCTCCCCCCCATGACCACCTTCGACAAGAAGTCGATCAAGGTGAAACTCCCCGCGAGCAGCGGCGCGGAACTCAAGGTCGGGCTCAGCAACGCGCGCGCACCCGTCCGCCGTGCCGTCGCCTATCTCCTGGGGCAGATGGGAAAGGACGCTCCCGAAGCAGCGATCGCCGAGTTGTGCGCCGTGTTGCCGAAGGAAACCAACGCCGACGCGCAGCTGGAAATGCTGGTGGCGGTGGGAGAGATCGGCCCGCCCGCCAAGCAGGCGATGCCCACGCTTCTGGAACTGATCAAGGACAAGGACAAAAAACCCAAACCAGAGTATCTCTGTGCCGCGATGGCTCTCCTGGCGACCGGAGCATCGGAGGCCGATCAAAAGGTCGCGTATGGGCTGCTCGCACGGGGCCTGGTTCTGGAAGCACGGTTCAATCGCGGGATCTACGATGAGGAGATCTTCGAACGCAACAAGAAGGTGCTGGCCATGGGGGGCAAGGTGAGTGCGGGTCTCCTCGCCAGCGCCTATCGGACGACCTTTGTCGGACCGGATCTGGAAAAGCGGAACTCGCGCGTGGCCTGCATGAATGTCCTGCGGGCGATGGGGAAGGAGGCCGCCACCCTGGAGGTGAAACGGCTGATGACCGAGGTGCTTCGCTTTGCCAACAATGATAGCGCTGAGGTGATCCAGGCCACCCGGGAAGCGTATGTGGCGGTCTTTGGCAAGTAAGCGAGCCAGGTGCTGAAAGCCGAGACGGGAAATGGGCGTTGCGCAGTGGTGGGGTGAGAGCCAGAGTCCAGGGGATACGCTGATGCCTTCTGCGATCTGTCCACAATGTCAGAAACGATTGAGCTTGCCCGACGAACTCGTGGGGCGCAAGATTCGCTGCAAGGTGTGCAAGGCCGAGTTCGTGGCGAACGCCGAGCCCGCCACCGCCAGTGGCATCTCCTCGGCACGGCGCTCGGGAAGTATGCCCCGCCCGTCCGCGCTTTCCACGGAACAGGCGGCGGCCGTTCCCACGGTGGTGGCGGAACTGCTCCCGCCTCCCGCTCCAGGGCCGTTGCGCTGGGTGGTCGCCTTGCTGGCATTTGTGGTGCCCGTGTCCGCAGCGGCCGCTTTCGCCTACCTGAACTGGAAGCCGTCTCCCGCGACTCCGGGGGAGGGACCCGCCGAGGAGGCCCCTGATCGCTACGCCGCCATCGAGATTGCCTCCAAGAGTGTCAAGTACACGATTTTCGACGTCTACTCCGACCCCGTGGTGGGGCGCAACTGTCGCGTGCTGGAGGAAGGCTCGGCCAAGTCCGAACCGATCCGCAATATCGATCAGACCGAGCGCTTTGACCGTGCCGAGCTGGCCAAGGCGATTGCCTCAGTGAAGCAATATCATGAGATGCTGCTCAAAAAGGCCAATCTGAGCGAGGATCACATTGCCGTCTTCGCCAGCCCGGGATTGTTCGAGGCCCTCAACGACAAACCGCGCCGTGAATCGCTGGTCAGCAAGAACAAGGAGACGTTACGCGACGCGGTGAAGGACGCAACGGAGAAGACGGTTGCCTTTATCGATCCCGAGGACGAGGCACAGTATTCGCTCAAGGGAACAGTGCCCAAACGCTATCGCGATTCGGCGTTGTACATCGACGTGGGAACGGGGGCGATGCGCGGCGCCTACCTGACCGGGGGCGTGGTCCGCAAGTTCACTGGCCCCGGGCTGGGGAAGTTTCGCGACAAGGTGAAGAAGGCGTCGTCTTCCAACTCCTTCGCCACCACCGCACAAACGCTGGCTCCCAGGGAACTCGATCCGACATTTGCAACCCTGACCACCGAACACCCGTTGATTCTGTCTCAGGAACGGCTTTATGTCGTGGGGGGGATTGTCTGGGTTCTGGCCAACACCATGCAACCCACCATGCGCGGCGCCTACGTCCCCTTGTCCCCCGACGACATCGATCAGTTTTACCTGCTGGTGCGCAAGGATCCCACGTTTTTGAAAACCCTGGAACCCCCGTCGAGTCTCTCGGCGGAGGAGGCCACGCGCTTCCGGGACGATGTGGCGAAGATGCAGAAGATCTTCTCTCCCGAGGATCTTCAGGCCGGGGCGGAGTTGCTGAAGTCGCTCGCGTATCAGTTCCAGTTTGGAGCGAAGAAGGAAATTGTCTTCTATCGCAATGGAAACAATGCCTGGCTGCTGGCGTATCTGCTCAAGCTGTGAGTGGCGAGCTGGTGTCTAGCCGTGAGGAATGGTTATGGCCGTTCAGGTCCAATGTCCCCGATGTCAACACCCTCTTTCCGTTGCCGAGGAGGGAGCCGGTGGTGCGGTGACCTGCCCGCAGTGCAAGGGGAAGTTCCGGCTCTCCGCCTCGGTGGAGAAACGGGCAGCCGCCTCGGGAAGCGGCACTGCGCCACGTCCCTCCTCCAACCCGGACAAGAAAGGGATTCCGGCGAGCATTGGCGGATACCTGGTGCGTGGCAAACTGGGCGAAGGCGCATTTGGAGTGGTCTATCGCTGCTACGACAAGGATCTCGAACGTGAAGTGGCGATCAAGGTGATCAAGGCAGACAAGCTCAGCCACGCGGATCCAACCAAAAGCGAGAACGTCACCCGGCGCTTTCTCCGTGAGGCCAAGGTCATGGCCAAGTTTCGCCATGCCAACATCGTCCCGGTGTATGGCACGGGGGAACACGAAGGGGCCCCGTACATCGCCTCGGCGTTTATACCGGGGCGCACGCTCGCGGAGTTGATTCCTGAAGGAGGGATGGAGCCTCGGCGTGCGGTCCAGCTGGCGATTCAGTTACTCGATGCCCTGACCTATGCGCATGAAAAGGGCGTGCTGCACCGTGATATCAAACCCGCCAACGCCATGGTCGAGGAGAAGGATACCCTCGCACTGATGGATTTTGGTCTGGCCGGATGGGTGGATGAGGAGGAGCAACGCCTCACCCAGGCAGGCACGGTGATGGGCACGCCAAGTTACATGCCGCCCGAACAGGCGCGGGGCGAGATCAGTGCCCTGGGACCGGCGTCGGACCAGTACAGCGCGGGAGTGGTATTGTACGAGATGCTGACCGGCCATCTGCCCTTTGAAGCCCCCAACATCCCTGCATTGCTCTACCAGATCGATAAGCTTCCGCCTGCACCTTTGCGGCAGTGGTGCTCCAATTTGGATGCTGGCCTGGAGGCGATCTGTCTGCAGTCGCTCGCCAAGGATCCGGGCCAACGCCACCCCAGCTGCCGCGAGTTTGCCGAACGGTTGCGGGCGTGGCTCCAAAGTGCAAACCCGGTCTTCGATGTCCCGTTGGAGGTTCCGCCGCCCACGCCGGGCACCATGATGGGAGAATTGCTTCCCCCCGCCGCGCGGAGCACGGTGAACTCCGCCCAGCGTCGTAGCTCCACCAAGGTGATGGAACCTCCGCCCCCTCCGGTTCCTCCTCCGCCACCCCGACCCGCCCCACGGCGTTCGCGTCCCTGGGGCCTGATCAGTGTGGGGCTGGTGGCGTTGGTCGTGCTGGTACTCGCGGGAGCAGCTGGGGTGTGGTATCTCAAGAACGGTTCGGGAACCACTCCCACCGAGAAGACCACGCAGTCACGCCCCACGGGCGGATTGTTCGACAACCTCAACAAGTGATCAGTTCCTTTTTTCAGGAGATGCGCCGTGCGTGTAGCCCGTTGTTCCATCCCGATACTCGCCGTCTTCCTTCTCGTCGCCACGGCGCGTGCCGAGGTTCATGGCGGCATTGAAATTGGTGCCAAGGGGGTGAAGGCCACTGTCATCGAGGTGACCGGAACGGGGGATGCTCAGGAAATCAAGGTGTTGCTGTCCGGCAGCAAGAACACCACACTGACCGAGGGACTCCGTGCCGCGGAGAAGTTTGCCGAGCCCGCCCTCAAGGCCACGGGGCAGGCCGTCGCCGATTTTGCCGATCGGATGCAGAAGGAGTTCAAGGTTCCCGCCGAGCGCATCTATGTCGTGGGCAGCAGTGGGCTGTTCAGCGCCCTGGAAGGCAAAGCGAAGGCGATTCAGGCCAATCAGGCGTTGCTGGCGGACGCGGTCGCGGCGGCAAGCAATCTCAAGATGACCTTCATCGATGCCGATCGGGAGGCCCAGCTTTCGATCGCCGGGATCATTCCGCCCCACCATGCCGAGAATTCGCTGTTACTCGATATTGGCAGCGGCAACACCAAGGGGGGGTATCGGGACAAGGATTACATTACATTAAGCATCCCTTATGGGTCTGTTACGTTTGTTGATCTGGTGAAAAAGCAGGGGCAGAAGGGAACGTTCGCCGAGCGGGCCGCCCAGGCGCGGGAAACGGTGCTGCTGCCAGGATTGAAGAAGGCGGCGGCGCAGAAGCCGGGGGTGAGCAAACGGACACGCGTCTATCTGAGCGGGGGCGCGGTGTGGGCGCTGGCGACCCTCGTTCGCCCCGGTGATCGGTCCGCCTATGTCAAACTGACCGCCGAGGATATTGATGCGTATCACAAGTTGCTGCTGCAATCTCCCGAGGCGGTGCCCACCCCGGACCTGAGCGCCATCAAGGACGAGGCAGCCCGCGAGGCGGCGAAGAAGGATGTGAACGCGGTCAAAACGGCGTTCAAACCGGAACAGTTGCTGGCGGGGGCGGAGATCCTCAAGGCGATGGCGAAGGAATACGAGTTTGGAGGCGGGAAACAGCTCTTTTTTGCCCGCAACGCGCAGATTGGCTGGATTCTTGCCTTCGTAACCGAAAAATCGAGGTCGTCTCCCTGAGGGAGGAGGGCCAGCCCGGCAAAGCAGGGGGAGTGCAGGTTTTGCTCGATCTGGTCAAGGTGCTCCTGCCTGTCAATCGGGACGGGTGAGGTTCCGGTCCGCTGGATCCTTGTCCGTCTCGATTGTTCCTTGAGGGGAGAGAGGTTTCTCGGTGCGAGTTTCCTCTCCTGGTTGAAGAATCCCTTGTGCACTTCAACGGTCACCTCTCGTTGCCTGAGACAGAGCGTGTGTTGGGGAAAAGTTCCCGGGGTGGGCAATTGGGAATGCCGCTCTTGCAAGACTTTTCCTTACACGGTATGAGGGCCATCCTCAAGTCGTTGTAATTCCATTCGGCTGCCCTGTCCGACCCTTCGTGGCCGGATTGT
>JAKOSN010000025.1 GCA_029777335.1 Planctomycetota bacterium | reverse complement strand
GGCCTCGCTCGGGGTGGTGGGGCGCGCCAATAACGTCCCCCAACCACTGACCCCGGCCAGCGATGTCGCGACCCTGAGCCTCTTCGGTTACGATCCGCTCGTGGTCTACACTGGGCGCGCTCCACTGGAAACCGCCGCCATGGGCATCCCTCTTGGTTCCGACGACTGGGCTGTTCGCTGCAACCTCGTCCATGTGGACCGCGAGGAGATGCGAGATTTCACCGCCGGACATATCACGAGCGAAGAGGGACGCCCGCTGATCGAGGCGATTCAGCAACAACTTGGCGGTCCGTCTCAGGGCAATCAGCAGCTGGTGCTCGAGTTTCACCCAGGGGTTAGTTATCGCAACATCCTCGTCTGTCGTTGCCAGGGCACCCCGCCCTTTGACTCGACAACCCGCACCCAGCCGCCTCACGATGTGCCGGATCGTCCCATCGCCGAGCACCTGCCGACGGGGACCGGGAGTGCCCTCCTTCGTGAACTGATGGCGCGCAGTCGTCCTGTGCTGACCGCCCATCCGGTCAACGCGCAGCGTCGCGCTGCGGGAAAAAAAGCGGCGACGCAGATCTGGCTCTGGGGACAGGGGCGCGCTCCGAGCCTGATTCCCTTCGCCCAGCGTTTCGGCAAAAAGGGAGCGATCATCAGTGCGGTGGACCTGGTGCGCGGAGTGGGCGTACTCCTCGGCTGGACACGCATCGATGTGCCAGGAGCGACCGGCTACCTGGACACCGACTACGCCGCCAAGGGGCGCGCTGGTATCGCCGCGCTGGCAGACCATGACCTGGTCTGCGTCCACATCGAGGCGCCTGATGAAGCCTCTCACGAGGGGAGAGCGGATGCCAAGGTCAAGGCGCTCGAAGAGATCGATCAGCACATTGTGGGGCCGCTCCTGGACGCCCTCCGCCAACAGGGAGACTGGCGCATGCTCGTCTCACCCGATCATCGCACGACGTTGAGAACTCGTGCCCACGCCTACGGGGAGGTCCCCTTTGTGGTCGCGGGCACGGGAATCAGCGCGCAGGGGCAGCAAACCTACGATGAGGGGGTGGCCGCCAGGAGCGAGCGCGTTTTTCCGCAGGGGTTTCAGGTGATGCCCTGGTTTCTTGGGTGAACCCTCAGGCTGCGCCCTGTCCTTTCTCAGACACCACGAGCAAAAGCGCTCCCAGACCAATGGGAATCCAACCGAGCCAATCGTAACGATCGAAGATGGGATGGAGATGGAAGTCGAACACGTCTCCGGCCAGCAGGAGGACGCCAGCGGCAATTGCGCCAATACCGATGAACTTCATGGGTGATACCCTTTGTTCGGGAGGGAGGATCGAGGCAGTCCAGTTGTCCGTGGACTTACCAACCGTACTCGTCGATCGAGCAGAGGAGATGGGATGACAGACGGCCGGTTGGCCTCCCACACAGCGAAAATCTAGATCGGTACTGGGCTGTGGTCAAGTCTGAGAAGTTCATGAGTGACCGGAATCCCGTCGCCTCAGCGCAGGCGTGGACCGGGGACTTCCTGGAGCGGACCGGGGCGCAGGCGGTTCTTTTCATCGACAAAGAGAAGACGCGGTTGATGAATTCGGGCCGATTCGTCGGAAAGTTGAGTGAAGCTGGCAACGATGATCACATCCCCGGGTCGCACCAGATGGGCGGCGGCCCCGTTCACGCAGACCACTCCGGAATGGCGTTCGCCCTCGATGGCGTAGGTTTGCAATCGGGTCCCGCGCGTCACATTCCAGAGGTGAACCTCCTCGAAGGGGAGGATGTCGGCCGCTTCCAGCAGGGCGCTATCGAGGGTGAGGCTGCCTTCGTAATTGATATCGGCGTGAGTCACGGTGGCCCGGTGGATCTTGGATTTGAGCATGATGCGCGGCCCACCGCTGGGCCGCCGGCCCTCGACAGACATGGCTGCCTCCTCTCCGTCTCTGGGGCTGTTCTCCTCTCTCATTCTATGCAAGTGAGGAGGAAAAACCTCCACCCCCGCACAGACCGCAGAGCAACGGCGCCGGGTGAGGAGGTGCGGCCAACTCTACTCTCCAGAAGGGATTGCGTCAATGCCTTGCCACAGGGGCTTCTCCCACCAGCTGCTGCGCAACGATTCAAGCGAGAGGAGCATGATGGTGCCATCCGTCAACGGAGCGAAGATCCGGCCGGCACCGAACGAGACCGGGTTGGCAATCGGAGCCGCCGTCGCCTTGAGCGTGTAGCCAGGTCCCACCGGGCGACCAGTCTGGGGATCAAGCCCCACAAAGCGCCCGGTTTCGTCGGCCACCACAATCAGGTCCTCGATCCAGTTGGGCGCCCCGACAATGCCATCGCCGGGAGTGTGAAATTCCCATTCAGGCGTGGGACGGGCCGGATCGAGCCAGACGAGCCGTTGCCGATCCACCACACAGCCGATTCGCCCTTTCCGCACAAAGGGCCCGGCGGTGATGGTGCCATTGAGCACCCAGCGGCGTTCCACCTGGAGCGCTTCGCCCTTGAGGAGCGTTACTCCGCCTCGAACATCGGCGACACAGAGCTGCAGACCAGTTGGGCTGTCAGCGCGCGTGAGGACCACCGGGGTCCCCGCCAAGCGCTCGGGGAGTTCACAGGCGGGGATCTTCGGCTTGTTCTCGGGGAGCGCCTTGTAAAATTCCTCCTTCCAGTTCCAGCAGGTCAGGCCGCGGCGGCCATCGGTGGTGACAAAGATGTCGCCTCCAACGGCTACCACATGGCACAGGGCGCCAGTCGAGGCTGCTCGAGCGCGCCAGTTGGGGCCCGCCACACGCGTTTCTCCAAGCGGGAGAGTGTAACGCACCAGGGTGCCATCACTCAGGGGGACGAGCAGATGCGCTCCGACGATCGCTGGGGTGCCGGCCAGATGGGTTCCTCGTGGGAGATCGACGTGCTCATCGCTGAGCATCCCTTCGGGGTTCTCGTCGTCAGTGCCGGAGGGCGCGGAGTAGCGGCGGAGCAGAAGACGGGTTCCCTCGGCGGCGGTTCCGATCTGGAACAGCTGTTTGCCATCGAGACTGGGAAGGAGCAGCGCGATCCGGTCGGCCGCGGGGTCGAGTGCGCTCGCGAGGAGTTGACTGCTGCTCAACCAGCGCGTGGGAGCATCTCCTTCCTGAAAGCGACTCGGGGAGAAATGGTTCAATCCACCCCCCTGATCGAGAACCAGTACCTGGTTGCCGAGCGCCACCGGATCACCACTGGCCAGCAGACCAAGCTGTCGTTGCCACTGAATGCGGCGATCACGTCCCGCCGTGCCGTCCTCCAGCGCATCGGGATCGATCGCAGTCGCCAGGCAGACATGCCCATTTACCGACTGGGTCACAATCACCAGCGCGGATTGGTCGCGACCCTGGAAACGCTGACTGCGATGGAGGGGGGAGCCGAGGGCGAGTGGAGAGGCCCAGGCAGGCACCAGTCGTGGGCCTTCCTTGCCGGTGAAGCGCATCTGGAGGCGCTGGAGCCGTCCTTCCGCGAGAACCCAGTAGTCAGCCCCTTCCACATCTACCACCTGCCCGCGTCCTCGGCCCGCCATCTTCTCCCGTGGATCGAGCAAACCCGCTCCCAGATACTCTCTCAGATCCACCCCCGCGAGCCGTTCCTCCAGCGCACGTGGCGAAACAGGAATGATGGGAAAGAGAGGGTTATCGCGATTATTCACCTGCCGAATGCCAAAGAGTCCCATCGCCCCGGCATCACTGAGCATCACCACTTTCTCGTTGTCGTTGTATGGGGTGAACCAGGTCCAGCCACGGAGGCGCGGTTCAGGCTCCATCGCCAGCGGGATCGAATCTTTTTGCAAGGGAAGGGCGTAGACGCGCAGCTGGGTGGCATCCAGACCACTTGTTTGTTGCAATACCAGGTAACTGGGTGCCCCAGTACGGCCCTCGTCGTGGTCGATCTCACCCGCTTCAAGGACCAGGGGTTCCCCGCGCAACGATCCACTGGGATGATTCGAGTACAGAATCGTCTGGCAGCTACGTTTGACCACATCGAGCACATAGACGCAGAGATCGTCGGCCGGGATGTAGAGCAGGTTGGTGTGCGGATCGAGCACGCCCCCGACGCTCAACCGCTGCCCCAGGTGATAACGCCCCAGCAACCGTCCCCGCACCAGCTCCACCTCATAGACCTGGCCATCGTAGGTAGGCAGAAAGGCGGTCTGATCCTTGACGATGGGGCGACTCACGCAGGGGAAATCGAGGCGGCGACGCCAGAGCACTTTTCCCTGCAGATCCAGGGCCGTCAGCGAGGGCGGATCGGTCGTCAGCACCAGGAGTCGTTCGGTGGGGACCGCTGGGGTGGGCCGCAAGCGAATGGGTAATTGCGCCGTATCGATGCCGACCCGACGCGCCCAGCGCGTCGCCCCGGTAGATGCGGAGAGGGCATAAAGCACCCCGCGTGCCTGCGCGAACACGAGATCACCGCTGTCCGCCACCCCAGGTTGCTTCACCAGCGGGGCGTCCACGACGAGATCGGATTGCTCGTCCTCGGTTGATCTGAGCGGCGGCGGAGCGTTCTCCGCTGGGAGAAAACGGACACTTTGCAGATGGCCTTCATCCAGTTTTTGCAGAGCCGCCACGGTCCGAGGATGCTTCTCGAAGGTGGGGAGGGCGCTGGCCTGGGCACGCAGCATCTGGCGGGCTCGCTTGATCGCCTCTGCGGAGGGGTTCTGGGTGAGCGCTTCCAGCCGTTTGAGCGCCTCGTCGAGTTTCTGGGCCAGAACAATGCGCGCCTGAACCTGGGCAAACCCCTGTTCCAGGCGGGTTCGTTCCTCGTTCGTGATGGCGTCGGGTAAGCTCGCACGCAACTCGCCCAGGACCTTCTCGGCGCGGGCGAGGGGATCACCGAGCGATTCCTCCGGTTGAGTGAGCCCGGCCTCGTTAAAGCGTTCCAGACGCTTGACCACGGTGGTCCCAAGATCGCGCGCGCGCTCCTTGAGCAGGGGGTTGGTGCGCTGGCTTTTCAGAAATTCGCTCACCTCGTCGAAGGCGGTATTGGTATCGACCTGCACGTCACTCACGCGCGAGCGCAGTCGGCTCAGGTCGACGAGAAAGCGATACTGATCGGCCCGCGCGCTCTCGGGAAAGGCCTCGCCCAGCTTCTCGAATTTCCCAGCAGCAACTACGAAACTCTCCTCGTCGTACGCCTTCAACGCCTGCTCGTACAGCCGATCCTCGGTCTGAGCGATGTAACGCCAGACGAACCCGCCGACACCACCGAGGATGGCCAGCACACCAACCACAATGCCGACGATCAGGAAGCGCGCGCGCCGTTTTTTTCGGCGCTGCATGGAGACTTCGAGTTCTTCCAGGCTGGGACCTTCCTCGTCGAGGGGTGTCCCCTGTTCGGTGGACTCTGTTGCAGTGGGAGGTTCTGGTTGCTCGTCGCGCGAACGGACCGGCGGCGCGTCCCATGCGCCAGGAGGCAATTCGACGGGGCCGGAGGGTTCGGGTTCGAGTTCCGTCGCCTTGGGAGTGGGAGTGACCCTGGTTTCCGGGGGAACAGCACGCACCACAGGCGTTTTTGTTTTGCTGGAACGGCTGCGCCGCGTGACAGGGGGCGAGGGGGAGGGGGCCGAAGGCGCCGCGCCACGCACCGGCGGTGGTTCTTGCCACGACGCTACCTGCGGCTCTTCCTCGATTGGTTCCACGGTGTCGAACGTGGGGGATTCGGGCTCGACCGCCTCGACCGGAAGGAGCGGAATCACGTCCTCGACGTGGGAGGCATCGGTTTGCACCGCGTCCAGCGGGAGATCGGGGACAGGAGGGTTGGGTTCCTCCTGAATCTGTTCAACCGGCAGAACGGGCAACATCTCACCAACCGAGCCGAGCCAGACATCCTTGTTGCGGGCACGGTCACTCGGCGCCGGACTCTGGGGGAGGGGAGTTGGCCGGGCATTCGGGTCGCTCGCGCGGACCTCAAAGATTTGCCGGCACCATTTTTCCGGACAACGCATGCGCTGGCCGCAGAGAGTGGAATCCACCTGAAAGCGCGTGCCGCAGCGTGGGCAAATGGTGGTGATGTGCACAGCTCAGATCCTGTAAGGTCCCCTCAGGCGATGATGGCTGCGTTCATCTTAACGGAAAGTGGGCGATGGTGGAACTGTCTCCCGAATGGATCTGGGCCGGATCCCGGCCAAAACGGAACCCTGAGAGGGGTTCCGGTTGTAGGGGTTGCAGCGAATCATTCAAGGATACCGAATGCACGTCCGATCTGAGAAGAGGGAGCGCGATCACAGCGATCGGCTTCCTCGCCGCGCGAGTGGGGTCCGGGCGACCGGACAGGGACCCCGGCCAGGGCTGATGTTGGGGGATGCAAAAATGTGCAAGAGGTGGGTCGGCGTGGCGCTGCTGGTAGGCTGGCTGAGCTGGAGCAACACGGCCTCCGCACAGTACTTGCCACAGGCGGGGGTGCCTCCCATCCCCGAACCCGTCCCGTTTAGCGGGGTGGGACCGCTCTCTCCCCAGCAGGCCACTCCTGGGCCCATGCGGGGAGACACAGCGCCCCTGGGACCGTCTCAGGATCTCGGTTTGCCTCCGGGAGTGCCCGGCGCCTTTCCCTGCGAGGATTGCCCGATTCCCGACTACTGGTTCTTCCACGCCGGGGCGACTGCCTTGCAACGGCAACGGTTGGGCCATGGGATCTTCGCCTTTACCGATACGGCGGACACCTCGCGTCTGGATACCGGCAACCAGGTTGGGCGGCACTCGTTCAGTGCGGTGAACGACCTGAACAACATTGTGCCGCGCATGGCCTGGGGTGCTGAGGGCACCATCGGTTACATGATGGGGAATTTTGCCGTGGAACTCTCCGGGTTGTATATCCCGGAAGCCTCTCAGCAGGTGAGCTCGGCCTATCCAGGGCGGCTGAATTCCGGGTTCGTCAATGCCCCGCTTGGGTTCACGGGGAACAACGGCTTGTGGCAACAGGCCGATGTGATCTCGGCGACCTTCAGTTCGCGTGTGGCCAATGGCGAACTGAATTTTCGCTGGTTTTCGCAGGCCCAGACCGGGATGGAGGTCCTGATCGGCATTCGCTACATGGATTACCTGGAACGGCTTGTCATTAATACCGATGACGACGGCCTTACCTTCCGCGACAACATCGATCGCCCTGATCCGCGTCGCCAGGCGTCCTACACCTCGCGGACCTTGAACCGCATCGTCGGTCCACAGATCGGTTTTGAACGCCAGGAATCCATCTGCCAGGGGATCGCCCTGGGTGCCTTCGGCAAGGCTGCAGGCGGTCTGAACATCGCCAACGTCGATATCCAGCTGCAACGAGGCGATGGACTCCTCGGACTAACCGGAGGGCGGAGTCGGCTCAATCTCAGCAGCATCCTGGAGGCAGGGGTTTACTTTGATGCCTACTGGCTGGAACGGCTGCGCGTGCGAGCGGGCTATCATGTGATGGGGTTGATCAACGTTCTGGAAGCGGTCGATCAGGTGGATTACAACCTGAGCAACCAGACGGGGCGGCAGGATAACACCGGGTTCATCTTCTTCCACGGTCCGTCGATCGAACTGCAGTTCCTGTTCTGATTGGTCCTGGGGCAAGAACTGCATCGTCGCCCGATCGTGTTTTGGTCTGACCTTGAACAGAACAAAGCTCTGCGGTGCTGGCTTCCTCTGAAAGGATCAGCACGGCAGAGCTTTGCTCTTTTTGAGCGGTTCGCGATTGCTGGGCCTTAGCAGCAGCAAATCGGCATGTTATTCATCATCACGTAGCAGGTGCAGCCCGACTGCATCATGCAGCACATGCTATCGCAGCAGCATTGAATCATGTTGCAGCAATCCTTGTCCCCGCTGGTGCAGGTGATGCACACCCCGTCCTTGGTCATCTCGCACTTGCACATCCCCATGGTGAGGTTGCAGCAGCAAACCATCATTCCGTTCATCATGCAGCAGCAGCTGACCATTGTTCCGGCCAGGCTCATGCACAGGTTCTGCAACGTGCTGCAAGCCATCTTGTCGTCGCAGACGCAGGTGATCTTCATCCCGCCGGTGCACTTCTCCATCTTGATCTTGCAACGGGGGACCATCACCATGCCAGGCGGAGTGGTCGGCATGGTCGTCGGCATCCCAGACGACATCATGCCAGGCATTCCCATCGTCGTCGGACTCATCATCGCGCTCATCATGCTCGCATCTCCATGACGGTTACTGACCAGGGACTCCAGAACGCCACGCACCAGGGCCACCCGGACAGGATTGGTTTCCTGACGATCAGAATAATCGCTTTCCTCATCCTGACAATCACGACAAAACTTCTGTATTTTTCCCAGTCGAGGGAAGAACGATGCCGCCACAGAGCCTCCACCCAGCGTGCGAAATATCGTGTCCCGCGGGTGATGATCCTCTAACCGACACCCTCATAGAGACTTCGAGCCGTACCGCTGCGCCTTTGATGATAAAAACGATCTTGATAGAGAGAATTGTCGAAGCCTGCTTTTCCCTCTGCTCTCGACGCTGTTTTTTTTCTGGTCAGCCACAATTCTGGCTCGGATTACCCCATCAGTCCGCCGATTGGTTCGGCATGATAAATCCCATGGGGACGCGCCAGTGCATCAAACCAGACCGCTGAGGCTGGAATGCCCAGACTGTGATAGATGGTCGCGGCCAGGTTCTCGGGAGTTTGCGGAGCCGTCGCAGGGTGCCCGCCGATCCGATCGGAAGAACCGATCACTGTGCCGCCCTTGACCCCGCCTCCTGCCAGCCACACACTCTGAACCGCTCCCCAGTGGTCCCGCCCCGGCAACTTGTAGTGCTTGGGGAGCAAGGAGATCTTCGGCGTGCGGCCAAATTCGCCCGCCATGACCAGCAAAGTGCTTGGCAACAGCCCGCTTTCGTGCAGATCATCGAGGAGGGCTGAGACCGCCTGATCGGTGGGAGGAAAGAGGTTGTTTTTCAGATGGGGGAAGGCATTGCCGTGCGTATCCCACGTCTCGTTATTGCCCAGATTCACCTGAACCAGGTTCACCCCAGCCTCGACCAGGCGCCGGGCCATGAGCAAGGACCACCCGAACGAGTGCCGACCGTAGCGATCCAGGGTGCGTGCATCTGCCTGGGTGACATCGATGGCTCGGCGCACGCGCGGATGGGTGAGCAAGGACACCGCGCTCTGACGCTGCCGATCGAAGGCATCCTCGCTTGCTACTCGATCCAGCGCCCGACATTGTTTTTCCAGGTGCTCCAGCAAGGTCAGGCGATTGCCCAACCGGCCGGGATCGAGTCCCTCTGGCAAGCTGAGATCAGGGATCGAAAAACTCGTGCGTTTGGCGGCGTGGGGGCGATCCTGGTGGTCGAACTCATAAGTGGGAAAGGCACCATAGGCGCGCGGATCAAATGGCGATGCCTCGAGGAACCAGGGGTCGTGGCTGGGACCCATCTCGCCAGCGAAGGCACCCGGAATCACGCGCCCGGTGTTGTGCACCAGGCGATCGGGGAGAACCGCGGCGGGGGGCAGATTGTTTCGGGGGCGGGTGGCGGCTCCGGCAACGGCGGCGAGCGACGGCCAATCCGTCGGCTGCGGTTTGCTCGGATTGAACCCGGGGGGCAACTTGGAACGCCCCGTCAGCATGATGTGATGTCCCGCGGAATGATCATTCGAGGGATGAGTCAACGAACGAACCAGTGCCCAGCGTTCGCTGCGCGCAGCCAGTTTGGGCAGATGTTCGCAGATCTGAATCCCCGGCGTGCGGGTGGCGATCGGCTTGAACTCCCCGCGGATGGTGTCCGGAGCGTCCGGTTTAAGGTCAAAACTCTCGTGCTGAGCCAACCCCCCAGAAAGAAAGATGTAGATGACCGCACGCGGGGTGCGATTCTGCGTCTTCACTCCCGAGTCGGCACGAAGCGACTCCAGATGATGCATCCCCAGTCCAAGCAACCCAATTCCACCCGCTTGCAGCATCGTTCGGCGCGTAAAGACGGGATGCTGCATCTGCTGGCTGTGTGACGGATTCACGATACCCCCCTGCTCACCGCTTTCTGTGGCGCTGCCGCCCCTGGCGTGATTTGTCGTCGTGGTGACAAGCATACCCGGTCCTGACGGTCAGATCCAGAGGCTACCAGGGCCGTGTCCGCTCTCGTTCTGCCAATCGTCCCAGGCAGCGATCAAAGCTCTGTACCGTGACGAGGTAGATCAGGGCAGCGCTCCCCAGATGAACGATGATCCAGAAGATTGCCCAGGCCAGATGATCGCCACGTGTCGAGCCATAGGCATAGCGCAGATCCGCCGTGAGTTGTCCGGGACCAAACCAGGTACTGACCATCGCCAACCCTTCGCTCCCGTCGCCATGTCGATCAATGGCCAGGAGAAACAGAGTCATGCCCACTGTTACCAGGAGATAGCTGATCACACCGACGACCAGAGCGCGGGTGCTCTGGGAAATCCAGACGGCCAGGGCCACTCCGGTGATGGTCCAGAAGGCACAATAGGAGAGAATGAGACCGAGCAAGACCACGGCACTGTCGAGATGGCCGCGCTCGTTGGCGAGTACGGAGAAGACTGCGATCCCCATCGGCCAGAAGGCCAACCATCCCGCTCCCCGAAAGGCACCTCGCCACTTGCCCCAGACAATCGCCGACGCGGGCAGCGGGGTGGTCAGCAAGACATCGAGACTGCCGCGCACGCGCTCATCGGTGAATGCCGTGACTGCTGTGATCGTCAGAAAAAGCAGGCCAATGCTCACCTGGAAGGCATTCACAAAAGGAGCGAGATCGCGAAAGGATCCTCCTTCCAGATCGTAAATGGTCCAGATGCTGAAGAGACTGGCCACCACGGCATAAACCACCCAGATAATGCGCAGCCAGCGCGAGGGCCGACGTCGATGCCACTCCCGCCATAAAACCGGGTTGGCATCCAGTCGTGGGCTGATCAGACTCACGCTGCGCCAACGGAAGTCCGGCCAGCGCCTGCGCTGGGGGCGTGATGGCTGTCCGGCTTGACGCAAGGACACCGAGCGCACGCGCCAGCAGGCGAGCAACAGAAGCATTCCCGAGAGGGCGAGACATCCGCCAAGAAAGAGCAGGTAATCGTTGAAATCCAGCCCCGCGCCAAGATCATACGGAGCAAAGGCCAGCCAGAACGGGTCGATCACCGTCAGAGTCTGTGCGATGGAAGATTGCGCCACCTGATCAACCACCAGCGCCAGGTAACGTGCCAGCAACCAGAGAATGATCAGCAGATAGGTGGCCAGGACCACCTCGTAGGTCCGGTGCGCCCATACCGACAGCGTCAGGGAGACGGTAGAGGTCAGGACCGCTACTCCCACCAGGACGACATACGCACCCAGCAAGGCACTGAGATCGATGCCTCCGGTCAGGCTGAGCACGAGCAACACAGGAAGCCCGCTCAAAAGAAGCTGGAGCACGGCAAAGAGGCGGGCACTCCACTTACCCAGAATGATCTCGGCGTTGCTCAGGTCGGTGACAAAAAGATGGGTCAGAAACCCGCGTGCTTTGTCCACACAGACCGCACCGGAGGTCAGTGCCGGTGCCGCCAGCAGAACCAGGACGAGCTGGGTTCCCACCAGGACGTAAAAGAACTGTTCGCCGACCCAGACCATGTCGTTCGCAGTCAGGATGGGGTGATCCGCCAGCCGGGTGGCCCACAGCACCGCCAGCCCCAGCAAGAGGACCAATACGAAAAGAAAGCGTGAGACGAACCATTGTCGTCGTCGTGCTGCAGTCACACATTCGATCTTGAAGACCGGACCAGGTAACGGCATTGCTTGTTCACACTCCCAGGATCAGAGCGAGTGGATTCTCTGATCATACCGCAACGAGGAGTGGAAGAAAAAGCAATCGCCAGCAAAGCAAGCCTGAAACCCAGGCGGCTCTGCTGGCGTGTGAGACGTTACCCACAAGCACGGGGGGTTACCAGTTGCTCCCGAGAGGAACTGCGTCGTTGGGTCGGCAGGCGGCCTGCCAGGTGGCCAGGCTGATACCGGGGCTCAGATTACGAACGCTGCCATCCCCCAGGCCGACCACCATCGTGCCGGAGTGCGAACTCTGCAGGGTGTGCCATTCGCAGGCGTTGATGGCGGGTTGCGTCTGGAAGATTTGCAGAATATCCATGCCGACGTTATCGCCCCCGGTGACGCCGTTTTCACGACGGTTGAACAGCGGCGAATCCCACCAACCAGCCGGGAAGCCCGGATACCAACCCCAGGTCGGGTAGGTGCAACCGTTGCCACACGGGGCTGAACCCATGTAGCAGTTCAGGTAGTGCTCCGCAAACATCACGGTATTCGAGGTGCCATCAGGCATGGAAGCCTCAATTGGCACGCTGGCGTTCATGACGTTGGTGGAGATGTGGAAGATGCCGAGGTTACCCACATAGCTGGTTCCAGCATAGCCGTAGCGCATGGTGGTGAGCCCGCCCGGCGCGGTCGAATCCGAGGGACACATGAAGAACTTGATCGGGTTGCGATTGGCGTTGTTGTTGTTGGGGCTCGATCCGGCAAGCTTGTAGAGCGAATCCTGTTCCACGTAGGGGAGCAGGAAGAAGTGCAAGGCGCCGACCTGAGATCCGCCGATGGAGGCTCCCGGGGGAGTTTTGTTATAGGTGCCGTTAAAGTTGTGAACGGCGAGACCCAGCTGGTGGAGATTGTTGGAGCACGACATGCGTGCCGCCGCTTCGCGCACCTTCTGGACAGCAGGGAGAAGCAGGCCGATGAGGATGGCAATAATGGCGATCACCACCAGCAGCTCAATGAGCGTGAAGGCGATCTTGCGTGACAGATATGAACGGATCACGATTACTCCACTGCAAGACGACGAACAATGCACCATGCCGACCGTCGGCACAGCCACCATGAAAAACGATAACTTACTTGGTGACCTTCAAATCGTAAGCGCCTGCGCCAGGAGACTCAACGACCTCAACGGCGAGGGTGGTCGAGGTCGGGCTTTGAAATTTCTGGTTAATCTGGGGAGCGTTGGTTGTTTCCTTGGGATTCATCGTCGGCATCGAGGTGGCGATCGTCACCTTGTACCATCCCAGAGGGAGTCCTTTCTTGCCGTCGGAAGCCATGAGATCGTAGTTGCCCTGGGCGTCGATGCTCCCCGAGCCCGTGACCGACGAGGTGTTGCCTTTCTCCTTGTAGGGGTAATAAGTGACGGCGCCAACTGGGAGCGGTTGGTTGTCCAACGTCACCTTCCCATACACCTGGCCGCGCTTGCCTCCACCAGCCGAGCATCCCAGCACGCTCAGCGCTCCAGCAAGCAAAACCAATAGTCCAATCCGGGAGAACTTTACGGGTAGCAGCATAATCCTCGATCCTGGGGAGAGTGCGGGGCGAGCGTTCTAGAAGACGATGGCAGCAGGGCGGAATAACCGTGGTTGTGAGCGGTTCAGAAGCGTATCGCCTTGAACAAGGGGATTCTGTGTTTTTCTTCCTTACGGTTTAACCCCACAAAATGAAAGGAGTGGTGGGGCTGCGTATGAGATCACATGTTATTTCGTTGCTTCAAGGTAAGATAGCTCCTTGGTGCCTGTCAAGCAACTTTCTGAGGAGAGCGCTCTTTCTTTTTCACGTGCAGGGATTTCCATTATCCGGGTGGCTTCGGGGAGGGGAGTCGTTCCAGCGCCTTGCGCAGACGGGGATCCTTCTCTCCAGCGACGCGCAACCCTGCTTCCAGAACGCGCCGGGCTTCAGCGACCTGGCCATCTTCTGCCAGCGCTTCTCCCAGTGCCAAAATAGTTTCCGACGAATCCGGCCGACACGCCACCGCCTCGCGGAGGTTGGCGATCCCGCTCGGCCGATCGCCGAGGAACCGCTGTGCTCGCCCCAGGAACATGCGCGCCATGCCATGATCGGGCTTCCCCTTCAGGGCCAGCTGGGCGTGTTCGGCTGCCTCGGCAAACCGAGTCCGTGCGTGTTCTCTTTTGCTGACATCGGGCCACTCTTTTTCGGACTGCAGAAAGATGGCGACGCACAGAAAATAATGAACCTGAACATGCTCGGGAGCGAGTTTCAGGGCAGTCCGCAACACCTCCTCCGCCTGGGGATACTTCCCCTGCGTCGCCAGGTTGATGCCGAGGGCCACATACGTGCGTTCATCGGGGAATGTCCGGGCCATGTCACGCAGGATGTCTGCGGCCGCCTCCCAGCGTCCTGCCGACTGCAAATCCACCACCTTCTGAAAGCGACTCAGCCGGCCCTGTTCCAGCTGAATCACCTCGGACAGGTAGGGATCGGGCCATGGTCCTTCGTCGGGGAGGCGCGCCGCCTCCTGCTGGGCCCGTTCTGCCTCGCTCCGATTCCCCAGGCGCGTATACACGCTCGCCAGCTTCACCAGGGCGCGCTTGCGTGCGAACGACCCGCGCGTGGCTCGTTGCAGGTAATCGACCGCCGTCTTTGCATCTTCGCGCGTGGCACAGAGCACCCCAAAGTCGTAGCAGCCCCGAGCATTATTGGGATCATCGGCGAGAACTCCGCGAAGCAGAGTTTCGGCCTCCTCGGTTTGCTCGCGTTCCATGAGCGCCTCCGCCAAACGCAGGCGAGCCGCCACGGAGTAACTGAGGGTCGGATGTCCCAGTTCGACCGCCCGGCGGAGCAAGGGGAGCGCATGGTTGGGATCGCGCAGGAGGTATTC
The DNA here is from genome assembly GCA_029777335.1 of Planctomycetota bacterium. Taxonomy (GTDB): domain Bacteria; phylum Planctomycetota; class Planctomycetia; order Gemmatales; family Gemmataceae; genus JAKOSN01. The sequence continues at coordinate 25,338 of JAKOSN010000025.1, read as the reverse complement.
GGCCCCCCGTAGATAGGGCCAGCGGGATTCATTGGGATCGAGCTTCTCCGCCTCGGCGAAGCAGCGCATCGCTTCCGGGGCGTAGCCGTGGGCATACAGAATTTTGCCCAGCTCTCCCCAGGAATCGGCCGAGGTGGGATTCTCCGTGACCTTTTGACGCGCCTCCTCGATGAGCCGGACCACTGCAGGTTCGGCCCCTTCCAGGCGAACCGTGGGGGGCTCGGGGGGACGAGGGCGAAAATAGAACCAACTCGCGCCGGCCCCGGTCAGCGCGAGGAGCAGCAACCCCAGCGCCACCCAGCGCCAGCGGCGGGGTCGCGGAGGAGTGGGTCGTGGCGGCATTGGGGGGAGCGGAATCCTCATTCACGCGGTCCTTCCATCAGGGCTTGCCAGGTTTTCCGCTCCCTTTGCGCAGCTCCAGGGCGCGATCCACCTCTCCTCCCGGAAAGCTCTCGCGCGTGCCATCGGGCCAACGCACCTCGATGCCATCAATCCGATCGGTCGTTCCCAGCCCAAAGTGCGCGATGGGTTCATTGCTGCAGGCATAACTGCAGGCCGCCTGAACCAGACGAAGCCAGTGCTTTTCGCCCGCACGAATGCGGACCTCGGCGCCATAAGCATCGCGTTGCCAGCGTGGGTCGAAAGCTCGCACCTTTAACCAGTGCCCGCGCGTCGGCGCCACATTGCGAAACAGACGCGCTTTTCCCCCGATCGAGGTGACCAGCAAATCGAGCGCGCCATCTCTGTCAATGTCGGCAACGGCCAGCCCACGACCGACGTTGTGATGCCCGCAAAAGGCCGGATTGGACAGAGAAATGTCACGGAACTGTCCCTGACCGGCGTTGACAAAGAGCTGATTCCGTTCGGAGTACGGCTCCCAGAATGTCGGCAGGCCCGTATTCCTGGCCGAACCGCCGCGCTGCACGCGTCCATTGACAATCGCCAGATCGAGCCAGCCGTCCTGATCGAAGTCGCCCAGCAATGCACCAAAGCCAGTCCCGCGCCAGCGCATCGCATTCAGCCCCCACCCTGCGGTCTGATCCTTGAATAATCCCCGCGGTCCCTGACGCCACAGGGTATTCGTTTCACTGGTCAGATGGGTTACATAGAGATCGAGCAGATCGTCGTTATCGACATCCCCCAGAGCAATCCCCATCCCGGCGAACGCCTGGCCCATGTAGGTATAGGCCACTCCGCGCGCGACGGCCTCCTCGGTGAATGTGCCATTGCCCTGATTAATCCACAGATGGTTGGGTTTGCCATCGTTGGCCACGAAAAGATCCGGGAGGTCATCCCCAGTGAAATCTGCACACACCACCCCCAGCCCAGGAGCGGCAAACTTTCCGATGCCCGAGGAAAGGGTCACATCCTCGAAGGTCACGGGTGAAGCGGACGTGCTCCCTTTGTCCTTGTTCGGGCCGCGATTGTGCCAGAGCCGGCTGACGGTGCCCGAGAAGACCGAGGGCGCACAGAAATCCCGAATGCCACTGGGCGAGGTACAGGGCCAGGTCGGATCGTAATCGACATAATTCACCACGATCAGGTCAAGCCAGCCATCCCGATCGTAGTCGAAGAACGCTGCCGAGACACCCCACTGAGGGCTGCTTACCCCGGCTTCCTTCGAAATGTCGCGAAACTTTCCGCCCCCAAGATTCAGAAAGAGCCGAACTCCGCCGAACTGGGTAACCACCACATCCGGGCGCCCATCGTTGTTGATATCGCCCACGGCCACCCCCATGTTGTGCCCAGCAATATCGAGCCCCGAAGCGGCGCTGATGTCCTCGAAACGGCCACCGGGAAGTTGTCGATAGAGCCGATTCACGGAGCCGGATTTTGGCCCCGCGTTTTGCAGCAGATAAAGATCCAGCAGGCCATCACCATCGGCATCGAAGATCGCCGCGCCGGACCCCACGATCTGTGGCATGAACCACTGATTCACCGGACCAGGATCGTGCACAAAATTCAATCCTACGCGATCGGTAATATCTTCAAACCAGGGCGGCTCAGTGGCTTCCTCGCCAGGGGAGGGGACATCGGGTTTTCCAGAGCATCCCCCCAGCAAGAGGCTCAGGGCAAGCGAGACCAGACCTGCGCGCGCCATCCAGGTCGGCATGAAATCCTCCGGCGGAACAGATGAGGGGAGCCGCGGACCTTCCGTCCCTGGATTATAGAGAGTGTCTTCCTCCGTCTGCAACCGCCGATGTTGGCTTGCAAGCGGGGAGGAGAGCGGGCACGAGAAATGAGCGATGCCCCGGGTTGTCCAGCACAGGGCGGACAGCTCGGGGCAAGGCACGGAGGGCGTCCTCAGAAGAGCAAGCAACGCGCCTTACTCTCCTGGTCGAGGGGGCTTCTTACTTGGGGCTCTTCTTGGCATCGTCCTTCTTCTCGGGGGCGGGCGGGGTGTCCTCGGCCACCTTGATGGTCACCTGCAGGCCAAAGTCCTTCTTCGAGGCGCCCTTGAACGGTTCCCAGGCGCTGATCCAGAGCGGATCAATCGCGTCGGGAGCGAATTCCGACGAGGCGGCCTTGCAGGGGAAGATCGACTTCGGGTGCGAAGCGCCCACGTGGAAGGCGACATGCAGGTTGTACTTGCCAGGAACCACAGGCATCGAGCAGGGACCTTCCCGATCGTTGATGGACAGATTATCGCCACAGCTGGCCGAATGCGCGGGAAGATTGAGCGACACGGCCGGTCCGCCCTCGGTGCACACCTCGGCGCTGGCGGATTCCTCGGCAATCCCGCCGCCCTTGCAGTGGCTGCGCAACAGACCGATCACGCGCCCCTCGATGGTCAGCTTGGCCGCCTTGACCTCGGGTTTGTCGAAGGACACCTCGATGCACTGGGACAGGTCAGCGTCAATGGCCGCCTGCGAGCACTTCCCAGGGCAAGCTCCCGCGACCGCCACTCCGGTCATCGTGACCACGATGGTGTCGGCGGACGGTTGCTGGATATCGATGTTCCCTCCGGCGGTGTGGTTGCACCCGGTGCGAGTGGGAGTGGCCACCGCATGGCGGGCGCCCAGGCTGATGGAAACAGGGGGAGTGGCCGGTTCAGCGGGTTTGACCACGATCGTCACGGGGGTCCCGGGAGCAACCGTCTTGGTTTCCTGAGCGACCAACCCCGACGCCAGCACCAACCCGCTCACCATACCCGCGAATACTTTCCGCAGCATCTTGGATCTCCTATCCTTCATCGTGCGATGACTCTGCCACCCCCGGTCGGATCGTGCGGCGGTGGCAGGATCTACCTGATTCCTCTCCCTGGACAGGTTCCCTCACCCGTCCTCCTGATGGGTCATCTTGCCAATCCTTACCACCGCAGAATGAGGCCACAGCCCGCGGTGAAAATACTACTCTTTCCTTCAAACGGTTTGGATTCGTTGTTGTGATCGAAACGCAGTTCGGGGCGGAAGATCACGTCAGGACGCAGCTTGTACACCAGTCCTCCTGTGACCGCGGTGTACAACCCCTCGAAGCCTGTTCGGCTCGCCGAGAAGTCGTCGAAGAACTCCAACCGTGTCTGGGCGGTCAGCCGGGGCGTGACGGTGTAGAACAGGTACTGGACGATCGAACCCCAGTGGGCCGTTCCCCCCCCTGCGGCGTTGGTGATCCCGGGCACGTTGGTCTGGTAGCCGTAGATCGTTTCAAAGGTGTAGTTCAACCGCGAAGTCAGGACACTCGTCCAGACAATGTCGAACACGTTGATGTTGTTGCGCCCGGCCGGTTCCGTCATCAGGGACACCGTTGCTGGAGCGAACGGATCGCCCGAGTTCAGCTTTCCGCGACCGATCGAGGTGCCAAACGTCACCGTGTTGCGGCCCCCCGGCTGCGTCCACTTCGCCGTACCAACAAAGCGCGCCTCGGCCGAGGGATCGAACCACACGTCATTGCCGTCTACCAGCGCCCCCTGCACCGTCCACCTTGGGTTGATCGTCAGGGTGGCGATTCCACCGAGGTGGGTGAAGGGAGGGCTCCAGTTAAAGGCGTAGGACCGCGACAGGAATGGAGTGCTGATTGCTTCCAGACTCTCCGCACCAAACGGGGTGAAGAAACGCCCAAGCTTGATATCCAACCCGTTCATCACCGTGGGGAAGTAGCCTTCCACATAGTGCGAGATCAGGTCCACCCCATACAGGTTCTGGGTTCCGTTAGAGTTCAGTTCCTGGCTGTTCCACAGACCACGAGGCAGGGTGTAGCGATAGTCGGAACCCGCGAGAAAATCGATGCGAAACCCGAAAGTGGCATCGGTGGTTCCACTCGTGACTACCGAACGTTCAAAGCGTACCCAGTGTTGCTGAAGCAGGTACTCATTGGCCCGATCGTTCCACACCACCGGCTGGTTGGAGATGGCAGCCGTACTTGGAGTGAACGACATCTCGGTCCAACCCCAGACCGACATCCGGTTGCTATCCAGCAGATCGCCGTACCACGTCCCCTGGAGGGCTTTCATGAACAGCCAGCGATCAGCGGCGGCTGCGGACTTGGAAGCGGGTTCTGCCTGGGGAGTGGCCAGCTTGGGCTCAGGGAACAACGGGGCGACAACCTCCACGGGTTGTGGGGGAACCGTGGGTTGCACGGGATCCGGGGGAGCATTCTCTGGAGCCACCTGCTCCTCGGGGAGCGAGGGCTCGATCCCCGGCAAGGAGGCGCTTTCGGCCGGGGGGGCCACAACCGCCGGGATCTCCCCCTGAGGCAACGGCAGAGGCGCAACGGCCTCTGGACCAGCTTCAGGGGGAGGGAGTGGGAGGGGTTGTGGCTGCCCCAGCGCGAGAGCAGCCGTGCAGACAAGTATCGACAACATAGCAGCCTCGAGTTAGGGAGGAAGTGGGGCAGCATCCGTAACCACCCCTGGGGCCACCCTGGTGCCGGGCAGGTCTTGGTGCGACCGCCCAACCTCCGGCCGCATCAGGCAAGCACCGTCCGCTTTCCCGATACGGCGTTCCAGCCCTGTCAACCGTTCCCTGCATCGACCTCCTGTCGATCCGGCAAACCTCGGAAAGGAGTAGGGCGTGGACGCACAAATCCCGTTTGGATGCCGGTCTCTTTGTGTCGAGGGCAGAACGATCCAGGCTGGTTCTTCAGGTGCGACACCAAGCGGGAGAGGGCAGACTACTCGGTCTGCGGCAGCTCGGTAGTACGCAGTTACCTTCACACAAACACCATCGACCAAGTTTGCTCCGCAGTTGCACCACATTCTGGAACCTGCCCGTATCTACCAGACCGACTGGGAAAACCCTTACGAGAAGGGAAAGAGAATCAATAAGCCGATCAGGGGATTTGGGAAACGCAGGTAAGGACTGCGGCGTGCCACTGCTCGAAAACGCAGCATCGCCTGGTGAATCGCAAGGCATGCCGAGGTCGACTGGTAACGTCTGTTGCTCTCTCCTGGCTGCTTGTCAGGCGGAGGACTACTCGACCGCAAAGCGAGCCGCGATTAGTTCCAGCACCTGTTGTGTGATCACGTCCTGGCGTTCCCGCCGTTCCCGATCCAGGAGTGCCCTGGCCAGACGTTCCGTGTTCCGCGTTGCCGCATCCATGGCCAGTAGCCGGCTCGCCTGTTCGCTGGCATACGACTCGGCAGCCATGCGATAGAGACTGATAAATGCGTATTCGCTCACCAGACCTGCGAGGAGGACAGGAAGAGGAAGGTAGTGGTAGGGGGCATGCCTGGATGTTTCTGTTGCTTGACGAAAGCGAGTCAGTTCCAGGGGGAGGATTTGTTCCTCGGTTGGGATCTGTTCACTGATCGATCGATAGCGGGTATAGACGACATGCAACGCTCTCAGTTGCCTCTCGGCGTAACGTCGATCAACCAGCCGGGCGAGTTTCTTGATCAGGTCGCGCAGTCCGGGCACCGAGGTCGCGGCTTCCTCGGTCACGTCCGGGATCAGACCACGTGCCATCAATTGCCGAACTCCGCGATGCCCCACAACCACCACCTCCACCGGACCGGCGGCTCGCAAATCCTCAAGACGACGTTCCGCAAAGGCAAGCACATCCTGATTGAACATGCCACACAACGGTTGCTCCGATGTCAGAACCAGGAGCATGGTTCGCCCGCTGTCACTGGCTGGCAGATGCAACGCTCCGTTCTCCACCAGCAGGGCGCCGAATGCCAACTCCACCACCTGTTGATACCGACGAGCACTGCTCAGGGCACGCTGGGCGCTTTGGATGCGTCCTGCGGCAATGGCACGCATGGCGTTGACGATGTCGTGAATGGTGTTAACGGCCTGTCTCTGCCGATGCGTCTGTTCCAGAGTCATGCGTTCCTCGTGCGATTGAGGTACGTTGGACTGCGGCGATCGCTTGCCGCAGTCGGGACTGCAACTCCGTGGTGAAATCTGTCTCCTGCTCCAGGGCATCGCGCAGGCGGGTATCCACCTCTTCAAGATGGCAGCAGAGAGTGTCGAGAAAAGTGGAGACCGCTTCCAGGGGGACATCGTCCAGACAGCCGTCCTTGATCGCGAACAGAGCCGCTGCCTGGTGAGCCAGCCGCCAGGGACGTAGGCGCGGTTGCTTCAATGCTTCGCGCAGTCTTCGACCACGCGCCAATCGACGGCGGCTCTCCGGTTCTAGCTCAGCACCAAAACGGGTGAAAGTCTCCAGTTCATGCAACTGGGCATAAAGCAGGCGCAGATCGCCGCTAATTTGCCTCAGAATGCGCGGTTGGGCCTTTCCGCCGACCCGCGAAACACTCAGGCCAACATCGACCGCCGGTCGCAGTCCCTCGTTGAACAGCCGGGTATCCAGATAGATCTGGCCATCGGTAATGGAGATCACATTGGTGGGGATGTATGCGGCGATGTTCCCCGCCTGCGTGGAAGCGAGAGGAAGTGCCGTCAGGCTGCCTCCCCCCAGGCGGTCATGCAATCGAGTGGCTCGCTCCAGCAAGCGGGCATGGAGATAAAAAACATCGGCAGGGTAGGCTTCGCGCCCTGGTGGACGGCCGAGCAACAAGGAGATCCGTCGATACGCGTCGGCATGCTTGCTCAGATCATCGTACACCACCAGGGCATGGCGACCCTTTCTCATGAAGTACTCGCCCAGGGTGCATGCCGTGTAGGGCGCCAGATATTGCTGCCCTGGCGGTGAATTCGCATCGGCAACGACGACCACCGTGTATCGCAGGGCATCGTGCTGGCTCAGAATTTCAATCGTTTCCGCCACGCTGGCCTTGCGCTGCCCAATGGCGGCGTAGATGCACACGATCCCGCTCTCGCGCTGGGCCAGAATTGCATCCAGCGCAAGGGCTGTTTTTCCCGTGGCTCGATCGCCCAGAATTAACTCGCGCTGGCCTCGACCCAGTGGGAGCAGGCCGTCGATCACCTTGATGCCGGTGTGCAGGGGCTCGTGCACCGGCTGTCGATCAATCACGCCGGGAGCGTCCCGTTCGACGGGCCAGAATGTCTGCGCGCGAACGGGCCCCCCCTCGTCCAGCGGGCGCCCCAGGGCATCCACGATGCGGCCCAGCAATTCGTCTCCGACGATCACGCTGGCGACCCGGCCGGTGGTTTCCAGCACATCCCCGGCGCACACATGCTCGGAGGGATCCAGAAAGAGAACGCCGACCTCCTGAGGGCGTAGATCAAATGCCAGCGCGGTTAACCCGTCGGCGCGCGCCAGGAGTTCCCCATAGCGCACCGAGGAAACGCCACGCAAATACGCCACTCCATCGCCCACCCGAACCACCCAGCCAACCTCGCGGTGGCGCACCGCCCAGTGGATCTGCTCCAGTTGCGCGAGGGTCCGGCGCCGCATGTCGTCCAGAGTGTCAGCCATGTGTCACCGCCACGCCCGACGGAGCTTGAATGTCCTGAAGCTGTCCGGCGAGCGATCCATCCCAGATGTGCCCCCCAATCCGAAGGCGCGCCCCGCCCAGCAACTCAGACCGGACACGCACGCTGATCGGCACTGCTTGTCCCAGAAGCGCCGTTACACTGCGGGTAAGTTCTGCCAGCGCATCGGGATCGACCACGCTCGCGCTCTCCAGGGCAACGCCATCCTCCGGTTGCCACTGGTCACGCAGGGCGGCTCGTTCATTTGCTGGCACCTGCTCCAGTCTTTCTGCCAGATGGTGGAGCAACTGTTGATGCAGGGTGCGATCACAGGCCTCGCGGAGCAAGCGTTCGCTGACTGTCACCGCGAGGGCGACCAGTTCGGCGCGTAACTTCTGCAGCATCTCCTCGCGCTCGCGCGTCAGGTTCTGCCGGAATTCCTCCTGTTGCCGTTGGGTTTGCTGCTCGGCCTCGGTGAGGATGCGCTGGCGTTCGACCAGGGCCTGCTGGCGGGCTTCCTGGAGACTCGCCTGGCGGGTTCGGTCCATCTCGGCGAGCTGGTCCTCGACCTTCTTTTGCAGGGCGAGTGCTTCCTGGTGCGCCTTCACCGCGTCGGCCCGTTCGCGCTCGTTGGCCCGGCGCCGCTCGTCAATGGCCTGGCGCAAAGGCCGGTAGAGCAACAGGTGGAGAATGTAGGCAAGGACGATAAAGTTGATGATCTCAAAGAGAAAAGTCCACACGTTGAAGGTCATGGTTCAGGGCCTGATCAGCTTCGTGAACGGGTTGGCGAACAGGAGAATCAGGGCGATCACCAGGCAGTAGATGGCCAGGGATTCGATCATCGCCAGGCCAACGAAGAGGGTGCGGCTGATGCGGTCGGACGCATCGGGCTGGCGGGCGATGGCATCGAGCGCCGAATCGACTGCCTGCCCCTGGGCACGGGCCGGAGCGATGGTGCCGATGGCCACGGTCAATCCCGCCACCACCATGGTAACGAGCACAAACACGGTTAGGGCATCCACGGCGTTCTCCTCCCTCAGGCCTGGTGCGTGCGCACTGCCGCACTCAGATAAACCACCGTCAACACAGCAAAGATATATGCCTGCACCACGCCAGTGAGCACTGCCAGCATCATGATCGGGACCGGCACCAGAAGTCCCGCAATCGCCACCAGAACGGCGATCACCAGTTCTTCACTCACGATGTTGCCAAAAAGGCGGACTGCCAGCGCAAGCGTACGCGAGAACTCGGTGATGACTTCCAGCGGTAACAGCAGTGGGGTGGGTTTAAGATAGTGGCGCAGGTAACCGCGTACTCCCTGGGCCCGAATGCCATAGAAGGGAACGGCCAGAAAGACGAGCACTGCCAGGGCCGCGGTGGTCGAAAAATCGGCCGTTGGGGCCTGCATCCCTGGCACCAGCCCAAGCAGGTTGGCAACGGCGATAAAGAGAGCGAGCGTAACCACCAGCGGGGTATAGGGGCGCGGATCGTCGCCAAACATGTCGCGCATGATCCCTTCGAGGTGCTCCACAAGAAACTCGGCGGCGACGGCCCAGCGCGACCCCTGTTTCAAGCCCATCCGCACCAGCAAGGCGAAGCTAACGACCACTCCGGAGGCGACCAGGGAATAGACCACCGTGCTGGTCACCTCGACTGGACCAAGCTGCAGGAGTACCGGCGGACTGAAGTGGTCATTCGACACGAGGCTCTCCTCCCAGGCGTCGCAATAGATGCCAGCGTGCCATCCAGAAGCCGACGAGAGCGACCAGGATTGGTGCGACCCCTTCGCGTAACAACCCATAAAAGATCGGTCCACACAGTCCCAGGCGAATGACACGGCTAAGCACGAACCAGGCTCGCCTCTGCGGGCGGCCCATCGCCTGCTGGATTGTCCACCACAACCCTCCAAAATAGAGCAGGCCTACGCCGATCCCGATCACGAGTGATTGTCCCCAGTTCATCCCTTGAGTTCCCGTTGCGCGTAGCGCCAGGCGCTGGCACAGCCAAGTGTCAGTCCCAGACCCAGAAGGAGGAGCGTCCAGAAGATCCCTGTGTCGAAGGACGCGTCCAACCAGCGCCCCAGCAAGGCGCCCAGAACGGCGGGCAAACTGACCATCCATCCAATCGCTCCCGCCAGCGCCAGGCTGTGCCAGACACCCAGACGCCGCCCCTGGCGCACGAGCTCTGCCTGGCGGCGTACCTCGCGCACAAAGGACTCATCGTCGCTGGGATGGGGAGTCATCGGGCGCGTTCTCCTTTGCGGAGTTCCCGTAACAGGGCCGTTTGCATCTCGGCGAACTCGGTGCGTGCGGAATGTTCGTGTGCCTGGCGCGCCTGGAGCATCGCCGCCAGCACATCGCCCACCTGCTCCAGATCGTCTGCCACCACTGCTTCCCGCGTGACCAGGGCGGCGCGCCGATGGGCCACGGTGAGGAGTCCGCCGTCGGCGGCCGCATAGCGTTCGCGGCCATCCTCCTCTTGAAAAAGCAAGACACAAGGAACCAGCAACGTGAGAAACGCCTCGTGGTTGGGGAGCACGCCAAACCGCCCGGTGGCGTCGGCGGCCTGCAAACTGCGGACCTGGGTGTGCAGAACCACTCCATCGGGTACCAGAATCTCCAGTTCCAGGCTCATGCAAGTAGGTGCTCCAGCGATCCGATCATGTAGAGTGCGCCCTCGTCGAGCTGGTCACAGTTCCCCTCGAGAATCGCCTCGCATCCGGCCAGGGTCTGCTCCAGGGGAACCTGGCACCCCTTGTGACCAGTGAAGGTCTCGGTCACAAGCAACGGTTGCGTCAAGAAACGCTCCAGGCGGCGCGCGCGGCGCACGATGCGTTGATCCTCGATGGAGAGTTCCTCCATTCCCAGCATGGCGATGATATCCTGCAATTCGCGAAAGCGCTCGATTGTTTCCTTTACGCGCAGGGTTAATTCGTAATGGCGCGCTCCCAGGTACCCAGGATCGAGCAAGCGTGAGGTCGAGGCGAGCGGATCGATGGCGGGGTACAGTCCCTGGGCCGCCTGACTGCGCGACAGAACAATGCTGGCATCGAGATGGGCAAAAGTCTGGGCGACTGCGGGATCGGTCAGATCATCGGCCGGGACGTAGACCGCCTGCACCGAGGTGATCGCTGCGCCCTGCACCGAGGCGATCCGTTCTTCGAGCACCGCGAGATCATCGGCCAGGGTGGGTTGATAGCCCACCTCGGAGGGCAATCGCCCAAGCAACCCCGAGACCTCGGCGCCAGCCTGGACATAGCGAAAGACATTGTCGACCAGGAACATGACCTGCTTGTGTTGCTCATCGCGAAAGTATTCTGCCATCGTTAACGCGGTGAGCGCTACCCGGAAGCGGTTGCCGGGAGCGTCGTTCATCTGCCCAAAAACCAGGATCGCGCTGGGCAACACGCCGGTTTCCTGCATCTCCAGCCAGAGGTCGTTCCCCTCGCGCGTGCGTTCACCCACGCCGGCAAAGACCGCCACTCCTCCGTGATTGTGATTCATGCTGCGGATGAGTTCCTGCAACAGAACCGTCTTTCCCACCCCTGCGCCGCCGATCAGTCCGGCCTTGCCACCACGAGCCAGAGGCGCGAGCAGATCGATCACCTTGATCCCGGTCACAAGATGTTCCAGTCCGCGTCGCTGCGCGGCCAGCGAGGGGGGCGGGCGATGGATGGGCCAGCGTTCGCAGTCAGGCGCGGCTCCGCCATCCAGCGGTTCGCCAATCGCGTTAAAGAGGCGCCCCAGCGTCGCCGTTCCGACGGGAACCTGGATAGGCTGGCCGGTGCGGTGAACCAGCATCCCTCGTGCCAGCCCCTCGGTGTGAGCCAGAGCAATCGCTCGAACGGTCTGCAAATCGAGGTGATGAGCCACTTCCAGGATCATGGTGCGGCCGTCGAGGCTTACGCGCAGGGCTTCGTAAATCGTGGGAAGTTCGCCCGAGAAGTGGATCTCGACGACAGAGCCGCGCACCGCCGTCACTTTCCCTGTGCCGTTCGTCCGCTCCGCATCGTTGTGTCGTTGCGTCACCAGTGAGTCCACCTCCGGGGCAATCCTTGATCCATTCCCTTCTCTGTCTTTATAGTCGAGTGCCCCTTCGTTTCGGCAAGAAACGTGGATTCTCGAAGCCTGAGGGAAGGACGCCTCTGCCAGGGATTCCGGCGATCCGAGAAGAGAGGCAAGATGCGCAGGGCGACTTGCTTGCGGGGGTTTCCCCGGGTGGTTGACGCGCGGCCTTGAGAAATTCTTTTAATTCATGTGCTTTTTCTGCCGATAACAATTCTACGACCGTTAGACATTTCCTGTTTGCCAATCTCGGGCGTGGGGACCAGGGAGCGCGTGGCGACTCCTGCCCTTCACTTAAAAAATCCTCGCGCCGTTTTGGGAGAAAGACCATGAGACGGATCTGGATCTTCCTGATCGGGACGATGCTGATGGGAACCCTGGCAGTCGGTTCGGTCCGTGCGCAAGGGGATCCAGGGGGGAGTTACTCCCTTCCCGCACCGACTCCGGGGAACCCCTATCCGCCCGCGCAGATCCCGGGGATGACCGGGATGCCGCAGATGCTCCCCCAGTCGGCGCCCCGGCAATCGGTCATCACCCAGACGAGTGTTCAGCAAACGACAGTTGCGAGCGAGATTCCCTATCCGACCGCCCCATGTACGAACGGTTCCAGTTGCTGCGGACCGATGGGTTGCGGGGCGATGGGGTGTGGTCCCGTCAGTCGCCCGGACCTTCCTTTCACTCCCTTCATGCTGGGTGATTTTGTCGGGCCGGTCGCCAATCTCTTCTCCAATGTGAAGATTGGCGAGGGGGAAAGTCCTCGCCCGGTCGACCGCGTCTTCTACCGCTACAACTTCTACAACAACCTGAACAAATCGCGCTGGACCGATCCCACTGAATCCTTGCACAACGTCAATCTTTATCAACACACCTTCGGGTTTGAAAAAACCTTCCTCGATCAGCGGTTCTCGCTCGGTTTACGAATTCCGTTCTACACCCTGGATGCAGAGGCCAAGGATGTTCGGGCAATCCCCACGCCCGGTGGATACATGGCCATTCCGGGCGGCGATAGCCTGAACATCACGCACTTTGATAACATTTCCGCGATCCTGAAAGCGGTCTTGTGGGAAGATGTGCCGTCGGGGAGTGTGATCACTGGCGGGGCCACGATGAGCTTTCCCACTGCCTCCTCGAAGCTGATCAATCCGGGGATGTCAACGTTGATGTTTCTGCAACCCTTTGGCGGCTACATCTTCAATTTTGGGGACTTTTATGTGCAGGGGTTCTCCTCGATCACCCTCCCGGTGGCGAGCCCCCAGTCCATCGTCTGGTTCAATGATCTGGGCGTGGGCTATTATCTGTACCGCGACTACAGCCGTTCGCGGTTGCTGACCGCGATCACGCCGACCGTGGAAGTTCACGTTGCTACGCCTCTGCGCAGCCCCGATCCCACCGTCAGCGTTTTCGGGGTCACCGACACGCTGAAAGTGCACAACGGAGTGAATGTGACGACTGGTGCCACGCTGGAATTCATGAACAATGCGACGCTTGGTCTGGGCCTGGTGCTCCCCATGACCGGCCCCAAGCCGTTTGATGTTGAACTCCTGGCGCAGCTGAACTACCGCTTCTGAGCGAAACGAAGTTTTCCAGGCCCTCGCCAGCGGAACAAGGTAGCAAAAGCGGATCAGCAGAGACTCTCGTTCCCAGCGTGCCAGAAAATCAAGGCATTGCTGGGAGAGAGAGTTGTCGGCTGAGCCGCTTTTTCCCATTTTTGCAGCACGTCGGCTCCCTTCTCTTCCAGAAGATCGGGTGCACCCAGAGGTTCTGGTTAACGAATCTCACCGCGCTGCCTGATCGTGCGCGTGCGCAACAACTTCACAACTTTTGTGTGACATCGTGATCAACTTCCGGTATCCTCCAATCAATCCCGTGAACGTCTCGTTCGCCCCTCTGTGCCCCCACGCAAACCCCGGTGTTGCCGTTCGGTGCGAATCCTTGCTGGAGAGAACCATGAACTCACAGAGTCGTCGCGAGTTTCTTGCCGAGGTCGGGCGCGGAATGTTCGTCGCAAGTGTCGGGTCGGCGCTGGCCTGCGAACTGGGGTTGGCGTCTGTCGCGTGGGCGGAGGAGGAAACCCGAACGCTCACCTTCGGCAAACTGGAGCCGCTGGTCACCCTGATGCAGGAAACGCCCACCGAGAAACTTCTCTCGGTGCTGGTGAAGCGCTCGCAGGACGGCGTGGAACTCCGTCAACTGGTGGCGGCTGCAGCGCTGGCCAATGCGCGCACCTTTGGCGGGGAGCACTATTTCGGATTCCACTCCTTCATGGCGCTGGCACCCGCCTACCAGATGGCCCTTGAGTTACCCAGGGAGCAGCAACTTCTCCCGGTGCTCAAGGTCCTCCACCGCAACACTTACTACATCCACAGTGCGGGCGGGCATGCTCGGGAAGTTCTGCATCCCCTCCCCCCAGGCGAGCCAGCGAAACAGCCCAGCGTGGCAGAGCAACTGCAGCGCGAAATCAACCGCGGAGATCGTGTCAAGGCGGAGCAACTCCTGGCGGCATTACAGCAGCGTTCGCTCGAGGATGCCTTCAATGGACTGCTCCCGGGAGTGGTGGATAATCACGATGTGCATAGTGTGGTTTTGCCCTGGCGTGCCTGGGCGCTCCTCGATCTGACCGGGCGCGAGCATGCTCTGACTCTGCTGCGACAGACCGTGCGCAAATGCGCCAAGGATAACAATCCGTCCAAAGCTGATGATCCAGATCTGAAACGTCACCGTGCGATTGTTCCGAATCTTCTGGAGCAGTACAGGCTGGGCCAGAAGGCGCTGGGCACACGCAAGGGCGAGGATCGCTGGGTCGAGAAGTTGAGCCTGACGCTCCTGACCGCCAAACCTCAGGAGGCCGCCGAGGCGGTGGCCGGGGCGCTGGGTGAGGGCTTTTCGCCGGAGGATGTGGGCGAGGCCATTTCGCTGGCAGCCAATCAACTGGTGTTGCGACAAGTGGAGAACTGGGAGGGGAACTATGGCCGGCGCGTGCACGGCGATTCGATGGGCGTCCACGGTTCCGACGCCACCAATGCCTGGCGCAACATCGTGCGCGTCAGCAATCCGCGCAATCAGGCGGCTGGCTTGATCATCGCAGCGATGGATATCGCCAATCATGTCCGCGCAGCCCTCAACCGCGACAAGAAGGGATTGCAGAACGAGCCATTTCCCCTGCGCGAACATCTGGAGAAGATCAAGTCCGACCAGGCCGAGGCGTTGCTCCGGGATCTCGATGGAGCGATTCGCGAAAACAATCAGCTGGCGGCCTGCGCCCTGGCGCAGCGCTATGGAGAACGTGGCTATGATGTCAAACCCCTCTTTGCACTGTGTCGCCGGTATGCCATCAGCGAGGATGGCCGTTTGCACGGGGAAAAATACTATCGCACTGTGGTGGAGGAGTTTGCCACGACCCGGCCGGCTTTCCGCTGGCGGCAAATGGTGGCACTGGCGCGCGTGACCGCAAGCGCCTACGGCTACAATCAGCAGGATCTCCGCGAGGGACATGCCCCGGCCTATCTCGAAGCGTGTCGCCTGCTGGGGATCAAGCAAGGATAACCGCCCCTGATCATTCCTGCTCAGCCCGTCGAGTTCGGCGGGCTGAGTTGCCCTGTCAAGCGACGGCCGCACTGGTTTGCTTGCCGGTTCTCTTGGGCTGGTTGTCTCCCTCACACCTCTGCGGTTGCTTCCCCGAGAGGAGAGACAAACTCAACATGCCCCGTGTACAACCTGCTTTTGTGGCCAGTGGAATTCTCGGCAGTTTCGTTTGGGTCGTGGCGGCCCTGGTTCTGCCCGTTGACTGGGCGGAAAAATTGATTCTGCTCGGTCCACTCTGTGCCTGTCCGCTCGCACTGGCGCTGGTGGTCGACCCAGGCGTGCAACCCCTGCGCGCTACCTGGCGTTACCACGCCATCGTGCAGTTCCTCGCTGCTGTCTGCGCGGTGGTGTCGTTCGCGATGCCGACCGGGCCAATCACGGGCGCACTGGTGCTTCCCTGGGTGGCAGTCACCCTGGTGGCGGCTCGCACAGGGTTGCTCCGCCTCCTTCGTGAACCGGTGCGCCCTCTGGAAGAACGTATCCCGGATGTTGGCATGGTGTATCTCCCGATTGGAGCGGCCTTCCTCGCCTGTTCGCGGGCTGGGGTATATCCGCTCGATTTCGCTCCGATGATCGTCCTGTTGACCGCGGCCCATTTTCACTTCGCCGGTTTGTGTCTGCCGGTGCTGGCGGGGAGGGTAGGGCAGCAGCGCGCGGGGGGGCTTAGCCGCTGGATCTGTCGCGGCATCATCGTGGGAGTGCCGCTGGTTGGAGTGGGGATCACGGTCAAACACTTCCACCCCCACCTTGGTGTCGTTGAACTCGCGACTGCGTGGTTTCTCACTGCGGCCTGTGTGGGGTTGTCGCTGCTTCAGTTTCACGTGGCGCTTGATCTGCGCCCGCGCTGGCAGGGGGGGCTGCTCGCTCTGTCGGCACTCTTTCTGCTGACCGGGATGGCTCTAGCAGGGATCTATGCGCTGGGCTCCCTGCGTCACGCGGCCTGGCTCACCATCCCCAAAATGATCGTCACTCACGGAACGATGAACGGGCTGGGCTTCGCCTTGCCCGCGCTGATCGTCTGGAATGTGCGAGGATCTCGACCGTGAATATAGTCCTCCCCCTGGTCGGTGGAACACCGCGACTGGAAAGCTGGGAGCATCGCGCGTGGTCGCCTGGGGTCGAGGCGGGTCCACGTGCTACTGATCGACGCGATGCCTACACGCGGGCGGTGGCACAAGAACGACCCGGTCCCCCCGACCCCCACGGTCCGTTTCGCCGGGTTGCGGACTCCCTGCTGGCCTATCGCATCTTTCCGCCCACCCTGGTCTCCGGGGTGTTACGTCGAACCCCCGTGGAAGTGGGAGACACGGTGGGAGTGGTTTATCATGGTTTTCGGATCGTGAAACTCTTCTTTGCGGCCCGGGTGATCGAGCGCTTCGACGAACCGCGTGGCTCACTTTGGAGTGCCGGGTTCACCTATCGCACCCTGGAGCGACACCCTGAACTGGGCGAGGAGACGTTCAGTGTGGAAAAGGACATGGAGACGGGGGTGGTGACTGCGGCGTTGCGCTCCTGGTCCCGTCCAGGGATTCTCCTCACGCGACTCTGCGGCCCACTCACGCGCTGGGTTCAGGTCCATGCCAGTCGGGCGGCTCTGGACTATCTGGCCCAGGTGGCACAAACGACGCGAAGTTGCAGTTCCGTCTAAGGCAAAACGATCTGGGGTGGACCACCATGCCTCACCGCCAGGCCGATCTGGCGAAAACTGCTGGCACACTCAATTCGATTGGCAGCGGCTCGAACCCGCTGAATCGCCGGCAACAGCAGCGCGAACAGGATGGCAAGCACGGCGAGCACCACCAACAATTCGATCAGCGTGAACGCGCGCCTGTGCATGAATCCAACCCTCCATTCAGATGGCATGGAGATGCTGTTTTACGGCGTTGACGAAGCAGAGTGAGGAACACCACCTCAGTCTGCCCGCTCATATTCCGCAGGGACCTCGATCGTGCCATCTTTGCGCACCGTGAAATCGGGGTCCAGCACCAGGCGACCCAGATCCAACCGCACACGCGAGGTGCCGGTGTTCTCCCCCGAGGTGTAATGGATCACCCCCTCCTTGAGCGACCATTTTCCGCCGCCCTTCATGGTAATTCCGCTGTAGGCACCCTGCATCTTGATTTCAGAAGTCCAGGTGCCATCCGCGGCAAGATCGATTCGCAAAGATTGGAAATCCATCGCGGCAGGCAGTTGGCCATTTACTTTTGACATCCGCCACTTCCCGAGGAGTTCCTCCAGACGAACCGGTGAGTTCGCAGTGGGTGGTGAGGATTTGCTCCAACCACATCCACTCATCGACACACACAACAAAAGCGTGGTCAACCACCTGTTCCCTCGGTTCATCGGGTTGTTCCTTGCGCCAGGGGAGTGGCGGATTCATTGGGCATGGGACATGAACGATCGAGGAGGTTCGTCCGGCGTTGTGGCAGGGACGATCTCCGGAGCGAGCTGTTCACCCACGGCTGCACCACCGGAGGGAATCCGATCGATCAGCCCGGCGCGCTGAGTAGCTCCCTTGCGCGCCTTGATCCGTTGCACAATGGTTCCCACGATGTCGTTCTTGCTTTTTGATTTCATTCCTTTCAGATCAATAGTATCCGCAATAAGCACCACATTGTCCTTGGTCAGACCGGCGAGTTTCCCCTGGAGGGCATCGATCAACTCGACGGTTACTGCTGGGTTCGCGGCTCGGTCGTAGAGGTCGCGCACCTCGCGCGCCAACGCCTCGCAATCCGCCGAGGGGGTTTTGCTGGCGTTCCGAGCCCCGGGTTTCTTCGTTCCTTTCCCCGTGGAGACGATCCCTTCGCGGGCATAGGCTTCGGCGCGAACCAGGAAATCGGCGAACGCTTTGAGTGGTTGATCCGCAAACGGTTTAAGCCCCTCCCCGATCGCCTTGAGATCGTTGACAATGGCAGCGCTTGCTCCCGCCTCTTTCAGAAAGCGCCCCAGATCGTCCAGATGCTTGTGCAGGTCGGCTACTTTCATGACACACCCTCCTGCACGGAGTGAAGCGAGGTTCGCTCTGGGCGGCAGAACGTGGGCAAACGCATTTCCACTTCCTGAGCCAGCTTGATGAAGGTCTTGTAGAGTTCATCTTCCGCGTGGAGTGGACGATTATCATCTTCTGCTTGACGGATCTCGGTACTTTGCCGCAAGAACGTGTCGAATTGTGGCACAGTGGTTCCCCAGATGTCCTTGCATTGTGCTTCGAGAAGCGTGAGTCGATTCTGCTCGTCAACGGTCAATTCGCTCCGGTGGGTGCGATTCGCCAGAATCCCCATCACCTTGAGCGCCGGGTTGACGTTCTCTCCAAACTCTTTCAACCGCTTGAGAAGAATCGGTACTCGGGCAGTCGCCTGCTTGCTCGCCACCACGGGGATCAACAGATAGTCGCTCGCTGCCAGAGCATTGACGCAACAGACATTGATCAGGGGCGGGCAGTCGAGCAGAACGATGTCGAAATTGTTGGTCACTCGTTTGAGGTGCAGTTCTCTGCGCAGAAGGAATCGGGCATCGCGTCGGCCATCGCGCAGCAGCCAGCGAATCGCCAGGTTTAATTCTGCGTAGGCAAGATCGTCTGTGGTTGGCACCAGGCGAGATCTGCCCGCTGAGAGAATCGGTTGGGTATAATCGAGAAGACTCGGAAACTCCGCTCCGAAGGACGCATTGAGGAAATCCTCAAGCCAGCGCTCCTGTCCGCTAATCTGCTCTTGAAGATCCTCACTCAGGAACAACCCTGTGAGCGAGCCCTGAAGATCGAGATCGAGTACCAGGACGCGATAACCAAGCCCGTCGAAGGCGGCTGCGAGGTTGGCAGTTACCGTGGTCTTTCCGACTCCGCCTTTCAGATTGAGCACCGAAATAATCGGGGTGCGCCGACCGTCCGGATCGAGCGCTTTGAAATCCGGTGCATTACTGAGCACCTTCTCGTTCCAGATCTGGCCATCCTTGCGCAACGCTTTTTTAATGCGATTGCGTGCCGCGCTCAGTTCGCACTGGTAGTTCTTCAAGTTGTCGTGGAGAACCATCAACTCGCCACTTAAACGGTCGATGTGCCCATGCAACGTTGCGGTCTGCTCCTTCGACTCAGCGTTTTCGGTGCGCAGCTGGGCGACTTCAATCTGTGCCTTCTCCAGTGTCTTCAGAATCTCCTCGATTTCGGGAGGGCGCACTCCCTCCGGTTTGCGCATCAACTCGAACTGCTCTCGTAAATCTGCAAGCTTCGCTTCCTGCTTTTCGGCTTCTCCTTTCAAGCGTTCGTTCTCTTTCAGGATTTTTCGGGTGCGTGAACGATAGTGCCGGACAGTGAAGTTCAGGGCAAAGAGCACGACCGGGATTGCTCCGCCGAGAAACGAACCGAAGGCGACGATCACCTCCTTGTCGGTCCAGGTCGGGGTTCCCCCTGCGGAGATGTCGGCCAGCAAAGCAAGGTGTGCAAGCGAAGCGAGGAGTTGCATGGGCGCCTTCCTGGAATTGAGGCTAACGACGGCTTCCGGCGCGGAACCATTCCCTCGTTCGGATCGACCGTCGTGGATTCTCACGGAAATTGTGGGCGATCAGCGACGGCGGTGCAACAAGATTCACTGGGGAAAAATAGGACACCCGGTGACACTCCTCAACAAGAAGTGCCTGAATTGCTGGGGAAAGACAGCCTCTTGCCCTGGTGGGAGCGTGCACCTATTCTGAAGTGGCTCTCTCGGCCCTGCACTCAAGGAGTTCCCCTCATGTGCCTGGTGGCCCTTTACTTCCGTGCCTGCGAGGATGCCCCCCTGGTGGTTGGTGCCAATCGCGAGGAGGACTATGCGCGCCCCGGGGAACCGCCGCAGATTCTGCCGGGCGTTTGCCGAGCGGTGGCCGGGCTCGACCCGCGTGGCGGGGGGACGTGGCTGGGGGTCAACGAGTTTGGAGTGCTGATCGCCGTCACCAATCGCGCCAAGAGTAATCCTCCGGCCCAGCCGCGCTCGCGGGGATTGCTGGTGCGCGATCTTCTCGGCTCGCGCACCGCCGCCCACGCCGCCGACAAGGCCGCTGCTGAACTGGGGCAAAATCTCTACACCGGATGTAATCTTATCTGTGCGGATGGCGAGCGGGCCGTGATTGTCCATGGCGGGGACTGGCTCCGCGTGCGTTTCTTGCCTCCTGGTTTGCATGTACTCGCCAACCACGATATTAACGATGGCAGTGATCGCCGTGTTGGCCATGCGCTCTGGTGGCTTGGTCAGCGTCCCTATGCCACGGCGAAGCAATGTCTCGATGCCCTGCGCGACCTGTGCAGCCAGCCAGGGGGGCCCCACGGTCCTCCCATGACCCTTCACGGGGAAAAGCGAGGGACGGTCTCCAGCACCCTGGTGGCGCTGCGCGCGTCCCTCGCCAAGAGCGTTTATCTCCACGCTCAGGGGCCCCCGGATCGCACCCCTTACGATGACTATTCCTCCTTGCTTCATCAGCTGGCTACCCCAGCGCCGGCAGCACCGTAGGTTAATCTCTGCCTCTCCACGTTCCAGGAGTTTGACGGGTGACCCTCTATCCGCATCGCATTCGTCTGCGTGGCCCATGGGAGTGCATTCCACTGCACACCGCGATCGACGGTGCCTCAGTGCCAGCACCGGTGCGCATGACACTCCCCTGTCGCTGGGCGGAGGGAGGATTGACTGATTTTGCCGGCCGTGTCCGTTTTGTGCGTCGGTTTGGCTATCCCGGTCAAATTGATCCCACCGAGCGAGTCTGGCTCACCTTTGGCGGAATTGAAGGCATCGCCGAAATCACTCTCAACGGTCAGCGTCTGGGGCAGCGGGAAGCCAATCGGCCCTTTGAATACGAGGTGACTTCCCTGCTGCGAGAACGCAATGAACTCCGCGTGGAGGTGGAAGGGCCGACCACCGGAGGGCTGTGGGGCGAGGTGGCGATGGAAGTGCGACGCACCGCGTTTTTGCGTGATCTTCGCGGAGTTTTCCTCCCGGAGAGCCACTGTCTGCGCGTGAGCGGAGAGGTGTGTGGGGAGCCGGCTCCGAACCTGGAACTCTATGTGCTCGTCAATCAGGCCACGGTCGCGTACACCACGACCACCTCGCGCCCGGAGGGGCAGCCGTTTGACCTGCACAGCGACCCATTGCCAGCACTCCCAGCCGGGCCGCAGAACTTTCAGGTGGATCTGGTCCAGGGGGCGGTTGTCTGGTACACCAGCGAACAGCCCTTCACGATGGCAGACTGATTCCTGACTGTGAGAGGATGCATGGAGATTCTCGCGCTGAAGCTGATGCTCACCGAGAGCGATGTGCGCTTTCTCCTGGCCAACAATCCGCGTCCCGACGAGGTCCCCGTCAAGGAGCTGCAGATCGACTTTACGCCCGCCGGGGTGGTCGTGCGCGGCAAATATCCCATGCCGATGCTCTTTACCGTCCCCTTCGAGACGTTGTGGGAACTCAAAGTGCGCGAGCGTCTGCTGGAAGTGCGCCTGGCCCAGCTCAAGGTGGTCGGGTTTCCCGTGGGGCCGTTGCGCGGCCTGATCATGAATGCCCTGAGCAAGCTAGCCTATCAACAGGGAATCCGCCAGGAGGGGGAAGCGTTGCTGGTGGAGGTGGATCGTCTTCTGGAGATGAAAAAGATCCCTGTGCGCCTCAATTTGACCGGGGTCCATTGTGCTCCGGGCCACCTGATTCTGGAAGCGGGGATGCCAGGGACCTGAACCCGTTCTGAGTGCGTTGCTCACTCCAAGCGTTGCGGATACAAAGGATTGCGTCGTGTCTCTGTTCTTGCCCACGCCTGGGCCATAAGATGAGGGATCATTGTTGACCCCTGGAGACCACGCATGCCTGCCGACAGGGACCTGCACGTCTACCTGTTGCCGCAACTGGTGCCGGTGGAGCGACTGCGCGATGGGGTGGCAGTCGTCATCGATGTGCTCCGCGCCACCACCACCATCATCCATGCTCTGGCCGCCGGTTGCGTGGCGGTCCGACCCTGTGCCGAGGTCGAGGAGGCGCGCACGCTGGCCAATGGGTTGCCGGCGGGGAAGGTGCTTCTTGGGGGCGAGCGTCGCGGGGTGGCACCTCCCGGGTTCGACCTGGGGAACTCCCCTCGCAAATATACCCCGCGCGTCTGTCGCGATATGACCCTGGTTTTCACCACCACCAACGGGACGCGTGCGCTGTTGCGTGCTGCCTCTGCGCAGCGCATCCTGATCGCCGCGTTTGTCAACTACAGCGCTGTCTGCGAACTCTTACGCCAGGAGAAGCGTCCGGTTTACATTATCTGTGCCGGCACCGATGGCGAGGTGACGCTGGAAGATACCCTCCTGGCCGGAGCGCTGGTGGAAAACCTGGCCGACCCGGCGCGCATTCGCCTCAACGACGGGGCGCGGATCGCCTGGGATTGTTTCGAGACGCACGGCCGCTGTCTGCGCGGGGCACTCGAACTCAGCCTGGGGGGCGCAAACCTCAAGCAACTGGGGTATGATGAGGACATTCGCGACTCCGCCCAGGTCGACACCTTCCACCTCGTTCCCGAGGTCCGGTTCGACCCGTTGCGCATCGAGGTTGGCACGGTGGGCATTGCCACCAGTTACTGGCCGAAGAAGTAAAGGCTCTGCGACCATGGACACTCTCAAGATGGATGAACTCGTCTCACTGTGTAAACGCCGTGGGTTCCTCTTCCAGTCGAGTGAGATCTACGGCGGTCTGAACGGGTTCTGGGATTACGGTCCCCTGGGCGTGGAGTTGAAGCGCAATGTCAAGGAATGCTGGTGGCGCGACATGGTCACTGGCCATGATGATCTGCTCGTCTACCCCGGGGCGCCGACCGCCTACGAGATGACTGGCCTCGACTGCTCCATCATCATGCATCCGCAGGTGTGGAAGTGCTCCGGGCATTACGATCTCTTCCACGATTTCATGGTCGATTGCCGCGAATCGAAGAAACGCTATCGCCACGATCAGGTCCAGGGGCGCTGGGTCGAGGCCAAGGGCAAACGGGTCTTTGTCAGCGTCCTGCCGGAAACCGACGAACCGTGTCTGGAGCTGGAACAGCGGGCGCTCAAGTTCTTCAATCTGCGTGCCAAGCACCTGGATCAGTTGAAATGGGAAGGCCCCGTCGTTTCTCTCACCACGGTGCCCGATTTCAGTGCGGTGCTGGGCCCCGATGCCAAGGAACTCGGCACGTTGACCCCGCCGCGCGAGTTCAACCTGATGTTCAAGACCTATGTTGGAGCGCTCAGCGGGGAGGAGGGGGCGGCCTTTCTGCGCCCTGAGACTGCGCAGGGGATCTTCGTCAACTTCAAGAATGTGGTCGATAGTTCGCGTGTGCGCATTCCCTTCGGGATCGCCCAGATGGGGAAGAGCTTTCGCAACGAGATCACCCCGCGTAACTTCACCTTCCGCTCGCGTGAATTCGAGCAGATGGAGATCGAGTTCTTCTGTCACCCCAACCAGTCGGCCGCCTGGTATCAGTACTGGCGCGATCGCCGCTATCGGTGGTATCTTGAACTCGGGTTGGCGGGCGAGCGTCTTCGTCTGCGCGAGCACCACAAGGAAGAACTGAGCCACTACTCCTGTGGAACGGCGGACATCGAATATGCCTTCCCCTTCCTTCCGCCAGGCGAATTCGGCGAACTGGAGGGGATTGCTCATCGGGGGGACTTCGACCTGCGCAGCCACATGGAGGGGAAACTGGTGCGCCAGGGCGACAACCTGGTTGTGGAGCAAGGGACGGATGGCAAGCCGAAGCACAAGGGGAGCGGACGCGATCTGACCTATTTCGACGATGTCTCACGCGAGAAGTACGTTCCGCACGTGATCGAACCTTCTGCCGGCGCCGATCGCGCTACCCTGGCGTTTCTGTGCCAGGCGTATCAAAAGGATGTCGCTCCCGATGAGAACGGCAAACCGACCGAGCGCCTGGTGTTGAAGCTGCATCCCCGGTTGGCTCCGATCAAGGCAGCGATCTTTCCCCTGGTCAAGAAAGATGGCATGCCAGAGCTTGCGGAGAGACTCTATCGCGATCTGAAAAAATCGTTCACGGTCTTCTACGACGACAAGGGGGCGGTCGGTCGCCGCTATCGCCGTCAGGATGAGGCCGGCACGCCTTACTGTCTGACGATCGATGGGCAGACTCTGGAAGATCGCACGGTGACGATTCGCGATCGCGACAGCCTGGCTCAGCGACGCATCCACCTCGACAAGGTCGCCGAGGAGTTGCAATCTCTGTTGCAACCCAGGGATTGACGGTTCGTTCCGAGCCCAATGCCAGGGCGTTGGGCTCGAGGGACTCCGTTCGCGCCAGGCTCCGAACCACGCGCGAGGGTGACGCTCTGAAGACTGGTCAGGGAATGCACACGGCATGAGTAATCCTACTGCGGTGAGTACCGACGCTCCGAAAGCTTCCGGCCCGATCGTTCTCCTCATTGACGATCAGGCCATCGTTGGCGAATCCGTGCGGCGCATGCTGGCGGGGGAGCCCGATATTCAGTTTCACTTCTGCCAGGATCCGACCAAGGCGATCGCCACCGCCAACGAGGTCCAACCCACCGTGATCCTGCAAGACCTGGTCATGCCGGAGATAGACGGTCTTCTTCTGGTGAAGTTCTTTCGCGCCAACAAGTCCACCCGTGAAATCCCCATGATCGTTCTCTCCAGCAAGGAGGAACCGGTCATCAAGGCCCAGGCCTTTGCCCTGGGGGCCAACGATTACCTGGTGAAACTTCCGGACAAGCTCGAATTGATCGCGCGCATCCGCTATCACTCACGAGCCTATATCAACCTGCTGGAACGCAATGAGGCCTATCGGCGCCTGGAGGAAAGCCAGCGCGAACTGGCCGAGCAGATCAGCCAGGCGGCCCATTATGTGGAATCGCTTCTCCCGCGGGCACTCAAGGGGGAAATCCGCATCGAGTGGTGCTTTATCCCGTCCACCCAGCTTGG
>JAKOSN010000164.1 GCA_029777335.1 Planctomycetota bacterium | reverse complement strand
TGGCCAAAAAACAGGCGGAGCGTCCCGCGAGCATGAAGCAATTCGCCCACATGCTGGGGCGATACCTGGAACAATCGGGGCCGGGCCGGACCAATCAGGTCCCGCCCAGCGACACCGAGAAGACACTCCCCACCTCGCCCAGCCTTCAGCAGACCGCAGCCTCCCCTCTCTCACCCACCCTGAGCGAAAACGCTGTCACCCCGCGACCGCCGCGTTCCTGGCTGCCCATTCTCCTGGCCAGCGCAGGGATTCTCGTGCTCCTCGGCCTCTGCCTTCTTCCCCTGGTGCTGCGCTCTCCCACTCCGCCGGAGAGAGCATCCGCGGCTGGAGTGGAGATCCTCTCCGCCGGAGAGAGCATCCGCGGCTGGAGTGGAGATCCTCTCCGTCCCCGAGATCACATTGCAGGCTGGGCAGAGCAGACGAGTGCGCATTCAGATCACCCGCAAGCAGTACGACGGGGAAATCCAGCTCTGGCAAGAAGGGAGCATTCGCGGAGTCGAAGTCACCCTGCACTCCATTCCCGCTCGCGCTGAGCACGTGGAGATCCAGCTCTCTGCAGATCGCTCGGCACCTGCACAGACTCACACGCTTCGCCTTCTGGCAATGGGGGAAAACGCCCTGCGTGCCGAAAGTCTCATTCAGGTGGCGGTGAAGCCCGCCAGCGCGGGGAATGTGAGCAGTATCGGGCTGGAGCTGGTTCGCATCCCTGCCGGAAAATTCATCATGGGCTCTCCCGCCGAGGAGGAGCATCGCTATCTCGATGAGGTTCAACACGAGGTCGAGATCTCCCAGCCTTTTTACATGAGTGCCCACGAAATCACCGTCGGTCAGTTTCGACAGTTTGTCGAGGAAACGCGGTATACGACGGAAGCGGAGAAAGACGGGGAAGGTGGCTGGGGGTTCAACAAGGCCACGGGACGTCTGGAGGGGCGCAATCCAAAGTATAACTGGACAAACGTGGGATGGGCGCAGGGGGAAAATCATCCCGTGGTCAACGTCACCTGGAGCGACGCGCAGGCGTTCTGCACCTGGCTGAGCAACAAGGAAGGACGAACGTTTCGCTTACCCACCGAGGCGGAATGGGAATATGCCTGCCGTGCCCAGAGCGCCCTTCCCTTCGCCAGCGGGAGCGAGCCCGCCACCCTGCACCGCCATGCGAACATCGCCGACCTCAGCCTGAAGCGCCCGCTTGGCGAGGAATATCCCACCTGGGACTATGCGGATTTCGACGATGGCTTCGCCTTCACTGCACCCGTTGGTTCGTTCAAGCCAAACGCCTTTGGTCTGTATGATATGCACGGCAATGTCTGGGAGTGGTGCGAAGACTGGCACGGCGAATACAACGTGAAACCGAACCGGGATCCTCGCGGTCCCGAGATTGGCACCGAGCGAATGGTGCGCGGGGGATCCTTTTGCAATGGCGCCCGCTATGCGCGAGCGGCCCACCGAACCTGGAACAACCCCAGTCATCGCGGCAATGATCTCGGCTTCCGCGTGGTGACCGGAGCGGTGGAGAAGCCTTGAGTGGCTCACGAGCGAGAGCCTCTCCCCTTTCTTTTGCCGGGAAATGAGAATGGGAGTTCCATCGGGAGCACCTGTGCGATAAAACGTAAGAGGTGTTTGCACGTCCGTGCTCCGTGGAGTGGTCTGTTCATGGCTCATACCTTGCCCGAACATTTCGGCCGCTACCGCATTCTGGGTCCGCTCGGCGAAGGAGGAATGGGAGCGGTCTTCCTGGCCGAGGACACTCGACTCCGCCGTGTGGTGGCGCTGAAGATCCCTCATTTCGGTCCGGACGAAACACCGTCGGTGATCGAGCGGTTCTATCGCGAAGCGCGCATGGCCGCCCAGATCACCCACCCGCATTTGTGCCCGGTCTACGATGTCGATTGCATCGATGGCACCCATTGTCTGACGATGGGCTACATCGAAGGCACACCGATGTCGAAGACCATCAACCCGGTGCAGCCGTGGCCACCCGTGCGCGCCGTGGAAGTGGTGCGTCAACTGGCACTCGCTCTGCAATTGCTTCACGATCGCGGCATTATTCACCGCGATTTGAAACCGGCCAACGTGATCCTGCAACCGGACAACACCCCGGTGCTGGTCGATTTCGGCCTGGCGCGCCCCTTCCAGTCCGACAGCCAGCAACTGACGACGCAACAGGGACCGATGGGAACGCCAAACTACATGGCGCCCGAACAGGTTCTTGGGGATACGGCGGCCATTGGACCGGCGACCGACATCTATGCCCTGGGAGTGATCCTCTACCACCTGCTGACCGGGCGGTTGCCGTTTCTCGCCGAGACGTTCGCCCAGCTGGGGATGCAGATTATCAACGCGCCTGTCGTTCCCCCCTCGCAACGGCGAGCCGACCTCGATCCCGAACTCGACCAGATCTGTCTGAGCGCGCTGGCCAAGAATCCCACGGATCGGCCGGCCAGCATGAAGGCGTTTGCCGAGATTCTGCGCTGCTACCTCGACAAGAAGCCGGTCCACATCGACGACAAAACGGTGGTCTTGCCCCGTGCCTCGTCAACCGCGGTCCCGGTGGTTCCCCACCCCGCCTCGACGACCGACCTGCCCACGGCTCCGTCCTTCGTACCAGGCGCCCCACTCGGGACGACGCCGCCAGGGGCCCCGACCACCTCGTACCCCGCGCAAGCTCCCCGCGCCTCGGCTTCCTCCCTGGCGACGCCTCGAAGTCACGCGGGAACGAGCCCGATCGTGATGCCGACCCCGACCAGGGAACACCAGTTCCGCGATACCGCCCCGGCATCCAGTCTCTCAGTCCCCCCCCCGTCTCCCCCCTCCCCACCCTCTCAGCGCTGGGGTATCCTCCTGGGGATGATGGTGGCGGCCGCCATCCCGATTCTTGGCGTGGTCTGGTTGGCGATGCAGAATCAGGGCGCCCCCACGCCCACGGATACCACCAACCACGCCGGCAGCACAGGAGTGGAGGGCGGGCCACAGGGCCCAACCGGAGCGACGGAACACCCCTTGCCGGAAATCAATCTGCCGATGATCAAGATTCCTCGCGGCACCTTCACGATGGGTTCGCCCCCGGAGGAAGAAGGACGCGGCGCGGACGAACGACAGCATGAAGTCACCTTCAGCTCGGATTTTTACCTGAGCGCGCACGAGATCACCATCGGGCAGTTCCGCCAGTTCGTCAAGGAGCGCAACTACACCCCGGAAGGGGGTATGACGAACGATCATGGCGAAGTGGTTCCCCCAGGTGCCCGCAAGTATCCCTGGGAGAATGTCCCCTGGAAACAGACCGATGATCGCCCGGTGGTGCACATCACGTACAACGATGCTGCCGCGTTCTGTCTGTGGCTGACGACTCGCAAGGGAATTTCCTACCGCTTGCCCACAGAGGCCGAATGGGAATATGCGTGTCGCGCCACCAGCACCACCGCCTATTCAACGGGAGCAACGGTACAGAGTCTGGATGGCTTTGCCAACGTCGCAGATCGGGCCCTGGAACGCCTCGATCTCCTGCAAGGGTTCAAGTTCGCTCCTTTCGATGACGGCCAGGCGTACACCGCACCAGTACGCAGTTACCGTCCCAATGCGTTCGGAATCTCGGATATGCATGGCAATGTGGCCGAATGGTGCCTGGATTGGTACGGACCCTATCCTCCCGCGCCGATGCTGCCGGATGAACCTGAACAGGCGGTCCGCGATCCACGAGGCCCCTCGAAGGGAACCAAACGCGTGGTGCGGGGCGGAGGTTGGAACAGTCCGCTCAATCTGGTTCGCTCCGCGGCTCGCGACTCGCGTGATCCCGTCAGAGGCTACGACTCGGTCGGCTTTCGCGTGGTCCAGACGATCCGCTCCCGATAACCTCGCCCCGCGTCGTCAGTTCACTTCCTAACTGGGGAGGCGGTTCATCCTGCGCAACCCGGTATCTCTTCGACACCCCTTCGCTCAGGTGAGGCCATATTTTTCGCCTAAAATGCCTCTCCTCCATTTGACCGAGCCTCTCTTTCTGTTCTAGAGTTCCGATACAAGAAGAATTTTGCATGACTTATTGATCTCACCTGAAATGCAAGTCAGGAATCGGAGCCATGGTAGAGGCGATTCTGTTTCCCCGCCACGAGACGCCGGACTGCAGTGCCGCCGTTCTCGCCCTGTTGCAACGACTCCTGGTGCCCCTTCATGAACCGGGACGGGGACTCAACCAGGTGTTACAGGATCTCGCCACAGCGTTCCAGTGCACCGCGGCAGGCCTTGCCTGGGGGC
>JAKOSN010000163.1 GCA_029777335.1 Planctomycetota bacterium | reverse complement strand
GGGGCTCTGGCCAGCCCAACCGTGGTCGCTGCAACCTGGAGTATCGCAGCGCCCACAGTCACAGGGACTGCCCTGGCTGCCCCCTCGGTGGTGGATGCAACCTGGTCCGTGATAGCGCCAGCGATTGCTGGGTCTGCTGCCGTCAGTCCTTCGGCGGTCAACGCCACCTGGGGTGTGCTCGCTCCCACGGTAACAACCAATGGGGCAGGCGACGTCACCGTTGCTCCCACGGTGCTGTCTTCCTTGTGGGCGATCCTGGAACCTGCGATTGCGGCGGGAGCAACCGTAACCAGTGTTACGCCAGCCAGTCTTACATGGAGCCTCCTGGTTCCTACTGTCAGCGGCAGTGCCAAGATGGCTGGGGCACGAGGAGGAGCGGGAAATAGTCGGGGACGTATCGCTGGAGCGCTGCGTGGTCGTGATCCAGGGACGTTTCCAGGAGGACGACGATGAGCCCAGCGCGGTGCAAGGTGTGTGTGCAGGCCCCCAGACCGGAAGGCGGCTACGCGCTCCCGGAAGAGGTGTGGGCGAGCGTCCTGCCTGTCGATCGACGTAAGGTGCTGATTCGGGTGCCCAGGTGTGTGCACCCCCAGGAAGGGTGGCAGGTGATCAACTACGGGCGTGCCTACTATGTGGCCGAGGTGCTTGATTACAGCCCCTCGGAGTGGGAGTTGCGATGCTGGCGGCTGGGAGACTGAGACATCTGATCACGCTGCTGACTCCCACCACAGACCGCAACAACGTGGGGGAGGAAATCCCCGCCTGGGCCCCCGTGGCAGAGGTGTGGGCGGAAGCGATCGCCCTGTCCGGCCGGGAACTGGTCTGGGCGCAGCAGCAGCATGAACAGGTGACCTGGAAGGTGACGATTCGCTATCTCCCCGAGGTGGATGCGACCTGGCGGGTCCAACTGGCCAGCGGACAGGTGCTGGAGATCGCCGGCGTCACCCACGACATGGGGACACTGGAGACCACCACCCTCTTCTGCCTGGAGTCCCGGTGATGCCGTTCACCATCAGGGTCGAACTGCAAGGATTGCAGGAGGCGATCTCCAGCCTCCAGGGACTGAAACGGTCCGTGCGTAACCGGATCCTGAAAAAGGCGATCACCAAGGCGGTGCAACCGATCACCAAGGATGCCAAGGCACGAGCACCAAGGCGCAGCGGCGCCTTGCGCAAGTCCATCTACTACAAGGTCGTTTCCTACCGGCGCAATGGGACAGTGGCTGGGGTGATCGGACCACGCAAGGGGTTTGCCCGGGTTCTCGACGGCAAGCGGATCGATCCGGTTTACTACGCCCACCTGGTCGAACTCGGTCGAAAAGGGGTATCCGTCAAGAAGGTCAAGGTGCTCTCGGATGGCACGCGCTTCTATGGGTCCACGGTGGCGGCGGTTGCTCCCCAGCGCTTCCTGCAACAGGCGTGGGCAGCTGGTTCGCAGAGAGCGGCGGCGACGTTCGCTGCCATTGTGGCAGAGGAGATCCGCAAGGAAGCTGCGAAGGCGAGGACGAAATCGTGATCGCAGATGGACTGTACAATCTATTGCTCACCACTCCCTCGATTGCCGCGATCGTGAAGGATCGGATCTATCCGGTCCAGGCTCCCGAGGGGGCCAGCTATCCACGACTCCTGTACTGGCAAACCTCGGCGGAGTTCGAGGAGTCCCTCGATGAGGAAGCGGTGGAACCGGAACGTGCCAGCTGGCAGATCGATTGCCAGGCGCGCACGTATGACGAGGTCAAGCGCCTGGCCAGCCTGGTGCGTGCCCTCTTTCGTGCACACAAGGGATCGCTGGGCACCAGTGGCAAGACGTGTCAGTACACCAAGGTCACCAATGAAACCGACGTCCCCTTGTCCCCCCCGGACGCTGGGGGGGCAGCACTCTACCAGACGTCGCTCGACATTGAGATCGTTTACGACCCGGACCAGAACTGCTGATCGGCAACCGGAACAGAGAAGGGGTGTGTCATGGCATGCAAGGTCTTGTCCAAGGGCTCCAAGCTCTGGTACAGCGCCGATGGTGTTGAGCCGTATACCCAGTTGACGGGTGTCAAATCGATCAGTGGCCCCAACATCACTCGTGAGTCCAAGGAGCAGACATCGCTGGATTCGACGGGAGGCTGGAAGGAATTCTGTACTGGATTCAAGGACGGCGGTGAGATGAGCGCACAGCTCTATTTCAACAAGACCGCTCGCTCCGCCATGGATACGATGCTGGGGACCGATGCCCCTTATTACTGGCGCATCACCGCTCCTCTGCAGACAGGGGAGGCGACGCCATCAAAGGTAGATTTCCAGGGTCATTTGACAGCCCTCGGAGCGGATTACCCGGAAAACGACTCCATCATGATGCCCACCACCGTGAAGGTCACTGGGGCCGTGACCTTCACGCCGGGAGCGTAAAAGAAAGGAGCCTGCTCGTGTCCGAGGAAATGCATGATCTCGACGCCACGGCGTTGCTGGCAGCGGGAAGGCTGGAGGTACAGCGGATCGTGGTGCCGGAGCTGGGCGGGGCGGTGTATATCCGCTCGCTTAGCGGTTATGAGTTCGAGGAGTACGAGAAGGCTCTGGCGCGGCAGCAGGATGACGTGATCAACGCTCGGGCCCGACTCCTGGTGATGTGCTTGTGCGATGCCAAGGGGGCGCTGCAGTTTGGCCCTGCGGACATCAAGAAGATCGGTCAATTGCCGGCCGCAGTGGTGCTACGACTGTTCATGGCCTGCCGCAAGTTGAACAAGTTGGATG
>JAKOSN010000162.1 GCA_029777335.1 Planctomycetota bacterium | reverse complement strand
GACCGCAGGAGGTGCGCATCGCCTTCGATCGCCCGCTTGATCCCGGATTGTTGCGTGATCTGACCCGCCAGGTGATGCTCGAACAGGGCAAATATGTCGCCGCGGGGGATCGCTTTGAAAGCCTGCGCCCTGGGTACGCCGTGGTGCAGCAGCAACTGGCGACTCCACGCTACGACATCCCTGTGCTGTCCGCCTCCGTCCTCCCCGATCGACGCACCCTGACCCTCGCCACCGGGGTTCCTCGCGACAGCAGCCCCTGTGCGCTCACACTCCCCGGCCTTGGCCGTCCGGAGAAACCAGGGAAGGGCGAACTCCCGCAGCATCCAACCATCGATCTTGCCTATGATCTTCGTGGAATCGAGGCGACCTGGGAAGGCGCCGACAATACGAGCTGGCGCGGCTGGTTGCCCCATCTCGACCTGCAGGTCGCCCAGGTGTTGACGCGCGCCAGCACCGACCATGATCGCCTGTGGGAACACCTGAAAACCCCAGGTAAACTCACGCTGCGCACCAAACTGGATCTCTGGCACATGCTGCAACCTGCCATTCAACCGGGCGCAACGCTCGACCATGGCTATCCAGCAGAGAAAGTGACGCTCACCCTTCGAGCAACCAGCGCACTGGAGGTGCATCTCCCGAAAGGTGTCACGATCCAGAGCAGCACCGAGGGGAAGCGCACCGCCACCTTCCAGGTGCAGCCAAAAGAAAACGAACTCGTTCCCCTGGAAGTGACGGTCCAGACTGGCCCTGCCCTGTCGCTGCAACTCGCCTATCACACCGAGGAGGACCGCCGCCCTCGTCCGCTCGCCCTGGCACGCCTTGTGTTGCCGTGGGTTGTCACGAAACGGAACGAGGAGGCGGTCGTGCAGGTCCATCCCGCGCTCGCTGGCGGAAGCTGGAATCGTGGGCGCGCAATCTTTCTGAGCCCCGAGGCAGCCTGTTCGAAATGTCACCAGGTGCGTGGCGAAGGGGGAAAAATTGGCCCCGACCTGAGTAACCTGATCCATCGTGATTACGAGTCGGTGCTGCGCGATATTCGCTTTCCCAGCGTCGCCCTCAATCCCGACCACCTGACCTCTCTGGTCGAGATGAAAAATGGACGGATCTACACCGGAGTGCTGCGCTCGATCGGCCCGGGGAAGGTGAGCCTGGGCGACGCCACTGGCGCCGAAACCATCCTGGCCACCGACCAGATCGACTCGATCACCCCCGCGCCCCTCTCCACCATGCCCGAAGGTCTGGACCGGGTGCTCGGCCCCGACAAGCTCCGTGATCTGCTCACCTTTTTGCTGGTAGAACCACTCGCGCCTGCACGCCTTGAACGCGCCGATGCCCCGCCTCCGCGCACACGTGCGGAGGTCAACGCCATCCTCAAGGGGAGCGAAAAAACCACAAAACCTCTACGAAAAATCCACATTGTCCTCGCGGCCGGCCCCAAGGATCATGGACCGGGTGAACACGATTATCCGCTCTGGCAGCGACGCTGGGCACGCCTGTTCGATCTCGCCGAAAATGTGCGCATCAGTGAAGCCCCAGGATGGCCCACCCCGATGCAATGGCAGAAAGCGGATCTGATCGTCTTTTATTCCAACAACCCGGGATGGACCGCTGAACACGGCAAGGAGATCGACGCCTTCCTCGCGCGGGGCGGCGGGATCGTCTCCATCCACTACGCAGTCGATGGGCATGGAGCGGTGCCGGAACTCGCTGAGCGGCTTGGACTGGCGTGGAAGGGCGGCGTGTCCCGTTTCCGTCACGGTCCACTGGATCTCGACTTTGGCACTGCCAGACATCCGATTGCGCGCAACTTCACCCGCCTGAAACTGGTGGATGAAAGTTACTGGAACCTGATCGGCGCTTCCAGGAGGATCGATCTGCTGGCGAGTGGCGTGGAGGAAGGAGCGGCCCAACCCTTGCTCTGGACGAGACAACAGGGCAAGGGCCGCGTATTCGTCAGCATTCCGGGGCACTACACCTGGACCTTCGATGATCCCCTCTTCCGGTTGCTGCTCCTGCGCGGCATGGCCTGGGCTGCGGGTGAATCGGTGGATCGCTTCAACTCTCTGGCGACCGTTGGGGCGCGTCTTCAAGAAACGTCGGCGCGTCAAACTGGGCCTGGAATGGGCCAATAAAGCGACGCTCCTCCGACCAGTCGACAATCGCAAAACTCACGCGGGAGAAGGCGCGCGCAAAGCGTCCCTCCCCGGTCAGCGCCTCGTGGAACCAGCGTGCCACCTCGACGCTTGAGTTCCGAAACACCCCGCATCCCCAGGCGCCCAGAATCAGGGTCTCGTGATCGTGCCGAACCGCGAGGGTGAGGAACTTGTCGATCCGTCCACGCATGACCGGCTCAAGTTCTCCTCGCTCCGCTGGAGTCAATCGTCCGGCATTGACCGCAGGGACCGTCAAGAACGACACCGGATATGGCTCCTCCAGCAGGCGATGATCGTCTGCACGAAATACCGGCACGTCGGGAGCATAGATCATGTGATCGCTGTACAGACAGGTACGGCGCGCACGGTTGTACTCATACATCGCGAAATGGCGGGTCAAACAGGGATATAACCCCGAAGCCCGCGCGAGGCTCTCCTCCTGGGCGCGGCTGCCGTTGAGAAAGCCTCCGCCCGGATTGCGAGCCGAGGCAAAGTTCAGCGCACACACCCTTCGTGTGTCTTCGCGGCGAAGCAACCGTTCGGCTGCCGCGAGGGTTGTCTCGTTGACCACCTCGAACTCGGTTCGAAAGGCACGCGCGCGGAGTCGCTCCGTGCACGGAGCGGACAACGTGGCAAAATCCTCAGGGCGATAGAGCCGCGAACCATGGCGTGCTTGCTCCAGCAGAGGGCGGAGATTCACTGTCCGCCCCGTTTCGGTCCGATAGGTGCCGAGCTGGAGGATGCTCACTGTTTCGCGGGCAATCCGTGCCTCTTCACTTCTCCTGGCCATACCCCTTACTCTCCCGCAGAAAGAAGCCGTCTCTCCCTGGACACGGCTTCTCGTTCGCGGGTTCTGGTGAGTTCCTCACTTGCGCGCCTGCTCCAGCCGACGCAGGTAATCTTCAGCCAGAGGGCGCGTGATGAAATCGAGGCGGTGAGCGCTTCCAGGTGGGGGAAAGATCTGCAACGCCTGGCGAAAATGCTGTTCTGCCTTCACCGGGTCGCCCAGTTCAATCGCCAGTACTCCCCGCATGGTTTCCAGGTCGGCCCACTTCTGAAACCCACCGGCAATCGCCTCGATCGCCTGAAACTGGAAGGGCGACCGCAGCCACGGCGCCAGCAGTCGATTTTGCAGATGCGCTTCCAGAATCATTTCACCGACATTCAGGGAAATAAATTCACGGGGAGTGACTGTTTTCTGTTTAAGGCGAAGCCCTTCCATCACTGGATTGAGAATGACTGTCTCTGCGGTTTCCTGCTTGGAGGGAGTCCGGTCGCCCAGCGGCAGGTTCTGCAGCAGTGCGTCCGCGAGTTTGGTCAGACTGCGATCTGCTTCCTCGTAATTCCCAAGAGAAGCCATTAGCATGCAATTGAAACGGTGATAGGCAGTCGCCCCAAGAAGTTTTTCAAAGGTGGGGCCAAAGCCCTCCTGCAACTCGCGCACGCGCCCGCTGGCGAGGAGCAATTGCAACACCAGAGACGCCTCAGCAGGTCCGAAATTCTCCAGGTTGTTCGATTTCCACAGGATGTTCAGGGCGCGATCGGCGAGCCGTAAATTCATCGCCTGCCGTGCCCGTTCCAGATCGGTCTTGAACGTGGAGGAACTGATCTCGAATTTATTCTCCTGGTCCTGCACCTCCTTGCGAAGCTGGTCATAGTTGGTCTGCATCGCCTTGAGGCGTTCCTTGAAGCTCTTGGGGTTCTCCCCGAAGCGCGGCCCATTCTCCTGGGTCAGGCGCAATTCCTCCTTGCGATGTTTCAGTGCCATGTCGAGGTACATCAACGGTTGTCGTTGGTACAAATCGGCCAGGCGGGCATGCATCGTCTCGGAGTCGGGTTTCAGCAACAACCCCTGTTGCAGAGCGACGATCGCCTGGGTTAAGCGCATCTCCTGTAACAGGGTCCCTCCGGCCCATTCACGTTCCTGGGTGCGGTAATGCCAGGTGAGATAGGCCTCCCCAAGCGAGCTGTATGCTGGGGCGTCGTCGAGGGTCTGCGCCAGTGCCTTCCGACAGGCGCGCACGGCCAGGAGTGGATACGCGGGGCGCCCCTGATCACGGCGCATCAGGAAGTTATTGCGATAGTCATACACCAGCCCTTCGCTGGGGGACAGGTTGAGCTGCCCGCCCTGGACTCGTCCGGGCTTGATCAACTCCTGGTAATCGGTGAACAATTTCAGCAACAACCAGTTCGGCTGGGTCAGCCCCCCGCCGGTGAACCCCCCCGTGGAGGCAACCGTCGAGGCGGCCACTCCCAGTTCCCAGCGACGGATGTTCTCATTGATCACCTGCGGCGCACTCAG
Source organism: Planctomycetota bacterium (assembly GCA_029777335.1). Lineage (GTDB taxonomy): Bacteria > Planctomycetota > Planctomycetia > Gemmatales > Gemmataceae > JAKOSN01. Next base: position 25,027 of record JAKOSN010000162.1, on the reverse strand, counting down.
GTCGAAGAGCAGAAGATAGACAGCCGCGCTATCGGCCAGCAACCCGGAAGGAGCCGGCGGATCGAGGAATTCGTTCCAGAACACGCGGGGTTGCGGAACCTTCTCTGGACCCCGGGGCGGAGGGCGATCCTCCGGGCGAGGCACGAGGGCTTCTTTCTCGAGGTTCAACCCCTGGGCCGCCAGGGAACTGCCCTGCCTGGCGTACATCGCCACGTGACCGTCGAGATGGATCAGGCTCCACTCCTCGGGCTGCCAGGTGAATTTCTGCAGCGGCAACGCCAGGCGGCGCAGAACGGGATCGTAGAGGATCACATGATCGATCTTGCGCTTCTGCAACAGGGCCGGCCAGTTGGTACGCGGCCGCTCCTTCTGCCCAGGAACGCCCGCGGCCTCCGGGCCCGTTCCTTGAGGCAGATACTGCAGCGCCTTGCGCACATCCACGTACTCTCCGGCGACATGGGCAAAGAGGTGCAATCGCGTATCGAAGAACGATTTCTCCTCGGGGCAATACCAGGCCATGGCATTGGCGATCTCGGGGGTGTAATTGAAGCCGACGTTCTGCTCGGTCAACACGCCCTGATCATGGAGTTCCTTCATCCGTTTGCCCAGTTTTTCCAGGGCGGGATCGATCTCCATCCCCCAGGCCATGCGTCGCCCCGCCTGGGCCTGCAACCACCCGGGCCAGCAGGCTGCCACCAGAAGCACCAGCACCAGGACGGTTAACACGCGGCCGGCCAGTGCCCAGCGCTTCCATGTCCCCAGCGCCCGCACCGTGTCGGTGAAGCGAAGCACCGCAAACTCCTGGAAATTCAACGCCATGATCGGCGCTGCCACGATGGCAAAGAGCGCGATCGACCGCGCGTGGTAGAGCGCCAGCCCCAGGAAGACTGCCCAGATCAGGGCGCGCCACCACGACCAGGCGGCGCGATTGAGCACAAACGAAAGTCCGCTCAGCACCGCCAGAGGAAAGAACGCCATCCCCGCCACACTCATGCCGATCGCCGGGTGGAAATAAATCCCCTGTAACGGCGAATAAAAGAACGCATCGAAGTAGGCATCGCTGGCCAGATCCGCACGCCCCACCAGCAGACCCAGTTGCGCCGGAGGAGTGAAGGCGAACACATGATGGGGATTGATCAGACAGACAAGAAAACTCAACAAACACACCCCCCCCAAAGCGCGGACCTCACCTGGCCGAGGCACATGGGGCGCCAGCGGATTCCTGGCAAACTTTTGCTGAAGCCACTGCCCCAGGGCATAAAGCGCCACGGTTACGGGTCCGAGCACAAACCATTCATCAAGATTGACCCAGAGCACACACAGCACCAGCACCGGCCAGTAGCGAGCAAGGGTGATGGCCGGTCCCGTGTATCCCTTCTTCTTGCGCGTGTGCGGATCTTCTGCCTGGCTTTCCGGGTACAGATGATGCCCCCCTCGTTGCAACAACCACAGGAGCACTCCCAGGAAGAGGAAGGAAACCAGCGTCGGTTGAAAAAACAGACGAGGACTCAGGGCGAGCAAAGCCATGGCCACCGACAACGCCGGCAACCACATGCTGCGCCCCGCCCGACTGGTACACAGCAGCACCCAGGCCAGCAGTACCAGCCCGAGCGCTTTCAGCACCACCAGCACGGTCGGCCCCACTGTCTGGTAGAGTTCGTACAGAATGACATCGTACAGCCACGAATGATTGACCCATCGTTCCCCGGCCGCCGTATAGGTAAACGGATCGACACCGAAGGTGTATCTTCCCTCGACCAGGAGTTTCCCGGTGCCCAGGTGAAGCAGGAAATCGGTGTTGCGAACGGAGATGGACGCCAGAGCAAAGGCGAAGAGCAACACCAGAACGATCTGAATCCCATCGAGGAAGCGGAGCGAGGGGCGCTTGGCCTCCTCAACCGAGGCGTTTTCCTCGCTCCTGTCGACAGTTACAGCCGGGTGGCTCGTCTTCTCCGGTGACAGCGTGAGCCGAGTTTCCTCGGGCGGGTTCGGCTTCGACGGAGAAGAGGTTATCCGCGGTTCATCGGCGGCCATAACGGTGTTCCTGCTGCTAGGACAGACGACGGATCTCTGTGTCAACGGTAGAGTCTGGCCACGATCCAGACAAGGAGCGGACTGGGATTCCCCCTGGAGTCGAGGGCCCCTCCGGGGTTGTCCTGGAGAATACTCTGTTCGCGAGGCCGATCGCCAGCTTACAATGGCACAAGATGCCCCCCAGCGTCTCACCCCGGAACGTGGCTGCCCTACCTTCCTGTGAAGGAGAGTGCTTGATGGCGATGACACCCCCTTCCTCCGACTATGCTCCCACCCCTCCGAACGGTTCATCCTCGCGTACCTGGATGACCATCCTGGGCACCCTCGTGGTGATAGCCCTTGGGGTCTACGGGGTCACGCACTGGCGCATCATGCAGAACAAGGTTGTTGCTGCTCCGGAAGAACACCCCGTCAGCGAGGGCGCGCCGAAGGACCGCAAGCCCGCGGACGATCCCCTTCCCTATGAACACTACGGTCCGGCCCCGGAACTCAATGGCGGGGTTGCCTGGCTCAACACCGCCGGTCCTGTTCGCCTGAAGGACCTCCGCGGCAAGGTGGTGCTGCTCGACTTCTGGACCTTCTGCTGCATCAACTGTATCCACATCATGCCCGATCTGGCCAAACTGGAGAAGAAATATCCCAATGAACTGGTGGTGATTGGGGTGCATTCGGCCAAGTTCGAGAATGAAAAAGACACCGAGAACATCCGCAAGGCGATCCTGCGCTACGAGATCAAGCATCCGGTCGTTAACGATGCCAAACTCGCCCTGTGGAAAGCGTACCGCTGCGAGGGCTGGCCTACCCTGGCCGTTATCGACCCCGAGGGCAACTTCCTGGGCATCACCAGCGGCGAGGGGAACTACGACCTGCTCGACAAGATTATCAGTAAGTTGATCGAGGTACACAAGAAAAAGAAGACGCTGAACGAAAAGCCGATGACCTTTGAGCTGGCTCGCGACAACTCCACCGGGCTCTTCTTCCCCGGCAAGGTGCTCGCCGATGCCCTCTCGAACCGGCTCTTTATCGCCGATAGCACCCATCATCGCATTGTCATCACCGATTTGAACGGCAAGAAGTTGGCGATCGCGGGCACGGGGAAGCCCGGCCGCACGGATGGCGCCTTCGACAAGGCCACCTTCGACGATCCCCAGGGGCTTGCGCTGGATGGCGAAACGCTCTATGTCGCCGATCGCAAAAACAATTTGATCCGCGCCCTCGATCTCAAGAAACAGACTGTCGCCACCATTGCCGGAACGGGCGAACAGGGGTTCGATCGTCGGCACGGCGGCGACGCCCTCAAGACCGGCCTGAACAGCCCCTGGGACCTCTGGCTGAAGGGGAAACAGCTGTACATCGCCATGGCCGGCCATCATCAGATCTGGCGGCTCGACCTGGAAAAGAAGACATTGACGCGCTACGCCGGCGCAGGGCCGGAAAACATCCGCGATGGCGGCCTGACCGAGGCGCTCTTTGCCCAGCCCAGCGGACTAACCAGCGATGGCAAAACGCTCTGGGTGGCCGATAGCGAGGTGAGCGCGATTCGGGCCGTGCCTCTGGATGGCACAGGCGAAGTCAAGACCCTGGTGGGCGAGGGACTCTTTGATTTTGGCGACCGCGATGGCAAGGGGAAAGAGGTGCGCCTCCAGCATGCGCTCGGCGTGGCGTACCACGAAGGAAAACTCTACATCGCTGATACCTATAATAGCAAAATCAAAATCCTCGACCCGAAGGATGGTTCGTGCACAAGCTTCCTGGGCGGGGACAAGGACGGCTGGCTTGGCGGACGACTCTTTTACGAGCCAGGCGGGCTGAGCTTCGCCAACGGGAAACTCTATGTGGCGGATACGAATGCCCATCGCATTCGGATCGTCGATATCAAGAAGAAGACGGTCACAACCCTCCATCTGCAAGGAGTTGAGGCTCCCAGGCAGTCCTGACCTTGACCGTCAACCACCCCGCCGGCGCGGCAGAGAGGGGACCACTCCGTTCTGCCGCGCCGACCTTCAGAAACCCTCGGGATCGATTACCCATGCACGCATTCACTCCCCGCCTTCTGGCGCTCGGTTTTCTCCTGGCGGTTCCGTTTGCGCTCCTGGCCAACGAGCCCACCCTGAAAAAGGTTCCCCTCACGGCTCAACGTCTGGAGTTGAAAGCGCGGCTCTCGAAGGACAAGGTGCGCCCCGGGGAGGTCTTTCAGGTTATCCTTGAAGGCCAGGCCAGGCCAGGTTTCCACACGTACCCGATCACCAAGGCACTCAAGGACCAGACGAACCGGAGCAAGTTGCTTTTTGACGACAACCCCGATTTCGAGCCGCTTCCCCCGCTGCAGGAAAACGCGAACGTTGAGGAAAAAGACGTCCCCAACGTCGGTCGGGAGATCTTCATCAAGGGCCCGTTCACCTGGACGCAAGAGGTTCTGGTCTCGCCAAAGGCAACGGCCGGGACGAAAACGCTCGGCTTCACGGTGAGCCTGGTCGTGTGTGACGATAGTTGCATCCCAGGGAAATACCAGTACACCGCGACGATTGTGGTGGAAGGTGCGCCGCTCTCCCCGAGCGCCGAGACGCTCGCGCGTTCAACGAAGTTCGGAACCCAGCCACCCACCCCCACTCCCCCCTCACGGGGGACTCCCACTCCGCCTCCGACCGAGAAGCTCAGCCCCGCCGCGACTCCCTCGACGGAGTTGGTTGAGAAACCGGAGAGCGATGGCCTGATTGCGTTCCTGATCGCCTCCGCCGGGGCTGCGTTCCTGATGCTGCTCACCCCCTGTGTCTTCCCGATGATTCCCATCACGGTGAGTTTCTTCCTCAAGCGCTCGGAACAGCAACACAGCAACCCTCTGCTGACCGCTCTGGTTTACTCGGGGACCATCATTGGGGTGCTCACCCTGGCGGTGCTGGTGCTCGGACAGTTCATTGTCAATCTGGCGAACAGTCCCTGGCTGAATCTGGGACTGGGAGCGGTCCTCATCTTCTTCGCTCTCAGTCTGTTTGGGATGTACGAGATCGAACTGCCCACGTTCCTCACCAACTGGACCTCCGCGCGCCAGGGACAGGCAGGCCTCGCCGGCACCGTCTTCATGGCGTTGACCTTCACCATCACCAGTTTCACCTGCACCGGGCCATTTCTTGGGCCGCTGCTTGCCTCCGCCGCCGCCCTCAAGGTGAGCTACACCTACCTGATCCTGGGCGCCTTGACGTACTCGACCGTGTTCGCGGCGCCGTTCTTCCTCCTTGCACTCTTCCCCACCCTGCTCAAGAAGATGCCCAAGAGCGGCGGGTGGATGAATGTGATCAAGGTGGTAATGGGCTTCCTGGAGCTGGCCGCCGCATTCAAGTTCCTGGCCAACACTGATCTCGCACTCTTCCCTGGCAACCCGCGTCTGTTCACCTACGATACCGTCTTGTGTGCCTGGATGGGTCTCTCCGTCCTCTGCGGCCTCTACCTCCTCGGGGTGTACCGTCTGCCGCACGACGACCCGCAGGAAACGCTGAGTGTATCGCGCATGCTCATGGCGGGACTCTTCTTCGGTTTGGCGGTCTACATGTGGCCAGCTTTGAATCGGGAACCCCCCCTTGGCACAGTGGGCGAGGCCATCGTGGCCTTCCTGCCACTCGACACTCGTCCACCTCGGGCCGGCAATGGAGGGGGCAAGGCAGGCGAGGAAACCTGGACCCGCAACCTGCAACAGGGCTGGGACCAGGCGCAGAAAGAGAACAAGCTTCTCTTCATCGACTTCACAGGGGTCACCTGCACCAACTGTCGCGCCAATGAGAATTCGGTTTTCCCGCAGCTGGCGGTTCGCACGGAACTTGAACGCTTTGTGAAAGTCCAGCTCTACACCGACTGGAATCCAAGCCCTGGCCTCAGCCGCGCCGTGGCAGAGGCGCAAGGCGAGGCCAACATGGAGTTGCAGAACAAAACCTTTGGCGATGTCACCTTGCCCATGTATGTGGTGATTCGCCCCGAGAAGGGGCAAACCAATCCGATCGGCCCCGATGGGAAACTACGGGGCGAGGTGCTCATGCTTGTCAAGGGGCTGATCCGCGATAGCAGCGCCTTCGCCGACAAGCTCAAGGCGGCCCAGCAGAAAGGGACCGAAGTGGTCCAGGCCAAATAACGCCGCGTCAGCCGCCGCGTTCGCAGCGTGTCGGCCGGCATTGACTTCTCCGCGCCGGCACGCTACACCCCCGCCTCGGCCATACTGGTTGCTGCGTGGAGGCTGCAAGGATGCCGCCCCGATTGCCCTTCTTTTTTGGTTTGCGACGCCTTGTTTACCTCGGCTTCCTGGTCCTCGCCTGGCTGCGCATGCTCTGGGTCGACCGGCGCCCGTGGCGACTCTGGCTACGCGAGCTTGGGTTGCGACTTGGAATGGGTCTCCCCGAAGGCGAGAATACACTCTGGATTCATGGCGAGGGGATGGGGGAGTTCAACTCCGTCGCCCCTCTGATCCAACGGCTGCTTGCGCAGTGTCCGCAGCGACGCTTGTTGCTCACTTCCAGCCGCTCCTTGACCTGTGAATGGCTGAACACGCGCTACCCCGATGCTCTTTGCCTCCCCCTGGTGTGGGATCTCCCCGTGACCGTGCGCCATTGGTTTCGCCGTCTCCAACCGCGGTTACTCGTTCTGATCGAGTTTGCCGACGGCTTTTGTCCCGGCGTGCTGCAGATGGCAGCCCGATTGAATGTGCCTGTGGTAGTGGTGAACGCGCGGATTCTGCGCGACCCACGTCCCCGGCGTTACCGCTGGGCAGACCGTCTGGGGATGCAGGACCTTATTCTCCCCTTCATCGATCTCTTCTGTACCCAGAGTACCTTTGTGGCCGATGAACTCCTGGATCGCGCGGTGGCTGCGGAGCGGATTGAAATCACAGGCAACCTCAAGTATGACCATCCCCTTCCCGAACTGAGTTCTACCAGGGGAAACACCCTGCGCCAGCAGCTTGGATTGGCAGAGTCGACACGCGTGGTGGTTGCCGGTTGTGTCCACGCCGACGAGGAGCGATTGCTGCTCGACACCTTCGTTCAGTTGCGCCGGCTGCATCCAGAACTGTTGCTCATTGTTGCGCCCATCTCCTTCGGGCAGCTCGCTTCGTTACAGGCGGCGTTGGGGCAGCGGGGGCTTACCTATCAGCACTACTCGCGACAGGATCCGCAGCATGAGACCGCGGTCCTTTTGCTGGATACCTTTGGGGAGTTGGCCTCGATTTATCCGGTCGCCGATGTGGTGCTTCTGGGTGGTTCCTTCACCCCCCAGGGGGCCGGCCACAGCCTGATTGAACCGGCAATCCAGGCCAGACCAATCGTCATTGGACCATACACCCCTTCACAGAGCGAAATGGTTGAGCATTTTGAAGCGGCCGGCGCCGTGGTTGTAGCGCGCCCGGGAATGCTGGTGGGAACGATCGACAACCTTCTCCAAGATCCCGCCTGGCGAGAGGATCTGGGAAGATGGGCACGCGCCACGGTTGCGGAAGGGGTGGGTGCCACCGAACGAACCGTGCAGGCACTCCGGCCCTTTCTGCAGCGCTGCGAAGGGTATCGAGTACGGACCTGGCCACGGCTGAAGAACGCCATTCGACAGTTGGCACTGAGTCCCGTTGGAGAAGCGATCCTTACCCTGCGTGCGCACCGGGTGCAAAGCCTGGATGCTCTGCGAACACGGCTTGGCAATCCGCGTTCGATCCTGTGTCTGGGGAACGGTCCCTCCAGTGAAGACCCCTCCTTGCAGGAGCTGGAGTACGACTGTCTCTTTCGCGTGAACTGGCGGTGGAAAGACCGAGGTCTCTTCCTCCAACCGACGATGGTTTTCACCGGAGATGCGGAAACGCTCCGCCGCTGCCCCTCGTGTGTGTTTGGATTTCGCACGATCGAGGAAGAGACACTGGTTCTCCTGCATTCCTTGACACAAAAACGCTGGCGCCGGTTTAAGTGCTTTACCCTGGAGCGGATCAGTAATCTCCTGGCCGATGGGATCTGGCCGGCGCGGCCCACCAACGGACTGGTGATGGTCGCGACCGCCGTTGCTCTCCAACCGCAAAAGTTGATACTGGCGGGAATCGACCTCTTTCAGCATCCCGAGGGAAAGTATCCGGGGGAATCGACGGCCGAGAATCGATACGCGCCCGTGCATGATCGACAGGTAGAAGTGGCAATCCTGCGCTTGTTGCTCGCTCAGTTTCGTGGGGAACTGGAGATTCACGGAGACACCCTGGTAGCCGCGCTGGCCCGCGCGGAGCAGGAAGGAGGCCATCGTGTCGCAGCCTGACCAGTGGGGAAAAGTCCTTGTGATTCGACCAGGAGCCATGGGGGACGTGTGCCTGGCGATTCCCTTTGTTCACAGCCTGGAACGCTACTTTGAAGTGCACTGGTTGATTCGTCCTCAGTATGCGTCCCTTCCCCAGTGTCTGGGGCTGAACACGGCATTGATACCCCTGCAACAAGGGCGGGAGCAGGCCATTCTCCCCCTGTTGCAGCAGGTGGGGTACGATGTGGTGCTCGACCTGAGTCACTGGCCAGAAGTTGCTCAATTGGTGCAGCAACTGGATTGCATCCCCATTCGTGGGATCACCTACGATCCCGACCAGGATGAACGCATCCAGATCAATCGTCAAGGTGTGGACCTGTACGACCCTTACAATTGTCTGGTGCCCATCATCGATCCCATGCACCAAACAGAGCGTTGGCGTTGTCTGGTCCACGGGACAATTGGTCTCGATGTTCCAACCGAGTGGGAACTACCGAAACTGCTTCCTCCAGGAAACAAGCTACGGATCTTTATTCACCCTCATGCAGGGAAGGCTTCCAAGCTGTGGCCCGTGCGAAACTATGTTCAGGTACTGGCGAAGCTGGCAGCCCGACAACCAATTGAGTGCCTGATCAATGCGGGGAACAGACAGGAATGGCTGCGCTCCCTGGAGTTGTGCGGGCGGTTATGGGCGCGAGGAATTCCCGCTCGGTTGATCCCCAAGGATCGCACCTTTGCACGATTGTGTCACACCCTTCAGAGTGTTCACCTGGCTCTGGGGAACGATAGCGGGCCCATGCACCTGGCCTCCCTCCTGGGCACACCCAACGTGGTCATCTTCGGTCCCTACAGCCCGTGGGAGTTTGGTCCTCTGTGGCGAAGCTTCCCCGTAACCCCCTCCGTTGAAGGCGCGTCGGCAGACACGGTGACGGTGGAAGCAGTCGCAGCAGCGATCAATGATGCCCTGGATAGCTACCAACCCAGACAGCGATACCGTGCTGCCGCCTGATCAGGAGTCAAGGAAAGCGTGGTCCAGGCAGTTAACAGCCATCCACCCTTCCTCGCGTGCCGGGTGAAGGAACCGTTACGCAGCGTTTCGCCCCACCAAGCGCGCATGGGTACTAACCAGTGGATTCTGTAACGACTCCCTGGTTTGAACCGATCGCATCGCCACCCTCTGCAGAGTCATTCCAAGCAAGAGGAGGAGCGACCACGTCGTCAGCCCTACCTGGTAGGACAACCGAGCGAGTGCTTCACCAAACAGCGTTGGATTAAGAGGACTTCGCAGGGACACTACCACCAGCACAAGAGGAAGAAGGATTCTTCTTGTGGAACGTTCCCGCGTCAGAGTGCTTCCCAGCAGAAGGTAGATGGCTGGGACAGCAGCCACGCAGTGCGGATTCCAGGTGATGGGCGAAAGAAGCAACATGAGAAGTAGCACCGCAGCACATTCGTGCAAGCAGACCAGTGAGGATCCCCTGTCGGATGTACGACGAAACACCCATGCGCATCCAACCAGCAGCACCAGGCAGATCCCCCAGATAACGATGCTTGCTTGAGTGGGTGGCAAGCCCAGCAGACGACCAAGTGTGGGTCGCAATGCCAGATTCCGTACCTCTTCCTGCCCAAGTACCCCCCGGTTGGGATCAGACGATTGGACCCCTGCTCGAACGTGGCGCCACCAGAACAGAACATGGTTCGAGTAGGAACTCCCTCCTTGCCAGAGGACGGGTGAAACCGTGAGAGCAAGAACCCACGCGATGGTGAGTAGAGCCACCCGCCACTGACGCTTCCAAACGAAGTAGAAGAGAAAGAGAACGGAGGTGCTTTTCAACGCGACTGCAAGGCCAAGTAGAAAAGCGCACCATCTCGGACGGCGATAGCACCAACTGGCGATGGCGCCCCAGGCAAGCGCGACCACGATCAGGTTGGCGCCTCCATCCTGAAAATCGCGCACGATAGGGCGACTGAGGAAAAGCAGTGTCGCCAGAATGACCCAGAGGTGTTGCCACGTCTTGAGGAACAGATTCTTCTGAGACATCTTCCAACAAAGCAGAAGGAGTATCAGAAGAGCGATCCCTCCAAGGAACAAATGCACCATAAACCCGGTACGGCAGGAAAGGCCCGCCAGCGGTGCGTGAACCATCCCCCAGAAGGGGAGATAAGGGATGTTCAAGCCGTTGCTGTAGAGGAACTCGTGCGTCAGGAAGCGTCGCCCGAATTCTCGATGATTGACAAAATCCCCTTCAGGATGATCCAGGCGTAGAAGATTTCCATAGGCAAGAATTAGTAGGCCAACCAATCCAAGCGTTATCCCCAGTCGCACCCAGAGGTGGCCCCGCGCGCGAGGATCTCCGTCAGACCAGCGCCATTCCGTCATGCTGCTCGCCTCGTGCGCACCAGTTCACCAAACAGTTCGACCAGCCGTTGATAGTGATCTTCAAAGGTCCAGCGGGCCGCTGCTTGCCGGGCGGCCCACGTTGCAAGGCCACGCCGTTCCGGGTTGAGCATGGCGATCAACGCGGTCGCCAATTGTTGGTGGTTGTGGGGATCGTCAACGACAATCCCGGCGTCGGACGGGGTGAGGAGTTCGCTGGCGCCGTTGTAGCGACTGGTGATCACGGGAAGTCCACAGGCCAACGCTTCGAGCACCACTAGTGAACAGGGATCGTAAAAAGTCGGATGAACCAGAAAATCGGCCCCAAAATAGAATTTTTTCATGTCTGCACAGTAGCCGACAAAGGCAACCCGATCATCCACCTTGAGCCGGCGTGACAGGTTGACATACTGCTTCGTCTGGGCGTTGCCTGCCACGACGAGGCGGAACCGTTCTCCTACCGGGATGTGTCTCAGTGCGTGCAGCAGTGGGACCAGTCCCTTCAGGGGGTAGTTGGTCGCGGCGAACAGCCCAATAGGTTCATCGTCACTGCAACCCCACTCGGAACGGCAGAGTTGGCGAAGGGAACGCCGTGCAGAAGGAGGAAACCGACCAGGATCAATGGCGCTTGGAACAACCCGTAATCGTTCGCCTTCGATGCCGTAGTAGTGTTGAAAGTGACCACGAACCATCTGGCTGTTCACCAGAACGATTGGGCGTTCCTGCAAATATTGTTTGCGTTCCAGCATCAGAAACGACCACGTCGCCAGATCGAGAGAGCGTCGCACTCGTGCCAACCATCGCCCCCACGGCGTCGGTTGGATCAGATAGTTTCCTTCGAGGGTGGCGCGATAAAGGCCTCCCTGTGGATAAAGCACATCCTGGCCGTAGGTTTTATCGAAACCAATGGACAGATGGTGAGACTGATGGCGCAATTCCTTCAGGCAAACGCGGCTGAACAACCAGGGACGGAGTGGGCGCCAGATCTTGCGCGGCGCCGGCAAACGGTGACAGATCACTCCGGTGGGCAACACTGATTGATCCCAGTCCCAGGCATAAAGATGCACCTGGTGTCCATCCTGCCTTAATCGTCTTGCAAGATCGACAATATAGGTTTCGCAACCGCCGCGGCTGGGCACCACGAACGGATGGCAGAGTGCAATCTCCATCCTGTCCCCCTCCCCTGTTCGAGGGATCCCCTGTTTCCCCCATGGGATCCGCTCGATCTCACATTCCAGAACGTTCCTTCTGCTCTGTTCCTGCTCTCGTGATTGGCCTTCCCTGTCCAAGTCGATAAATGCAGATCTGATAGGCACAGTTCGGATCGGTGGAGGCTGGCGTGCGATACACCTCCTCAATGCATACCGTGTTCTGCGATCGTTCCAGTTCTCGAGCGAGTATTTCCCCGCTTGCCACCCGTGTTGAAAGCACGAGTACCACCGTCCCACGCGCCTGTTGCAGATGGTACTCCAAGCGGGAGAGCAGGAGCGGTGGTGGAGTGGGGCACCAGCGATTCCGCCCATCCAGCCCCCCTTGAAGCGCTGCCAACCCTGCGGGATCGAGCAGGAGCTCTCCCTCTTTCAGATGGTTTTGGAGCCACATTCCCGCAACTCGGTATCCAGCTCGCTCCGGGTGAAGCGGTTGGACCTCACAACGCACTGCACCTGGGAGAGGTGTGACTAAAAAGAGTGCCAGGATTCTCCCGTTCAGCCTTGCTAAACTCTCCCCCGGGACCCCTCCCAACCACCGGATGACCTGTTCCTGAATCGCGAGGAGTGCTGGCCAGGTCCAGCACGCACCAAGCACGGTAACAGGGAGAACATGCCGAGCATCCAGATACCCGCGCTGGCCATGGAGCAACACTGGGAGGAGGATCACGTTCAGCAGTAGAGGCACCAACACCACCTGGGCTACACGATCGCTCCAGATCCGGTTTCGCATCAAAAACAGACCAAACACAAGGAGGAGAAACGGCAGCGTTCCCAGGTTGGTCATACCACCCGCAAGCAAACGCCAGCAGCCAAGGAGATGTCGTTTCATCGCCGTCCAGCCGGGAGAGCGTGTGAACGGGCGCCTTTCCAATTTGGAGGAAGTTCCCTGCGGCACCATCACCGGGACGGCATCGCGAAAACGATCTGCCCCCTTATTCAGCATGATCATTCGTGCGCTTTTGGTGAAGACACTTCCACGGACTGCCATGTACGGACCACAACAGATCGCAGCACTTGCCCCCACAAGCATTGCCAGAAAGAGCGCCTTGTGATGCGTCATTCCACGAATCACCAGCAATCCAAACGTGCAGGGCACAATCTGGATCGCCTCGGGACGAATGAGGTATCCCAATCCACCACACACCCCACATAGCACGGCATCACGCCAGTGTTCTTCCTGAACCAGGCGCACTGCATAAAACGCGGAGAGAACGAGCAACATCAAGGCTGGCGTGTCGCTCAGCACATCGGCCCGTGCCACGAGCAATCCGGGAGCAACGGCAAGGAGAGATGCGGCTGCCACGCCTGCTTTCCAACCGAAAAGCTGGCGTCCGAACCGATACACGGCAATGAGCAAACCACATCCACCAAGGAGCGACACCACTTGTCCGGACCGGGTCCAAATCTCCCCATCCTCGTTTCCAAGCAGGGGTCCCACGCACTTTCGCATCGCCACGACCAGCATGGGATACCCAGGATGTTGATCGTAGCTGGCGAGCACCTCCAGGATCGGCAGGGTTGCTCCCATCGAACTGAACCAACGTGGCAACCTCAACTGATGGGCAGAGTCCAGATTGGCGGGGAGCGTCTCCCGCTCGATACCTGTCAGATGTCGCGCGTAGCGCAGAAACACCACACTGTCTTCGGTGAGAGACGCCGTGCGATGAATCTTCACCAGGCCAAGCATGCACGTGAGCACCACGAGCCCAATGAGGAGCCCGCTCCCTCCTCTCTCCTGAGAAGGACGGGATGGCTTTTCCACCACCAGGCGAGCACCCGGAAGTTGGATCGGAGTTCTCAGGACAGCGGTGCTCATGCCTTACTTGTCCCAACAAGTGATGATCACGCCACCCGAGAGCGACGGAGGCGATGTAGCAACTCCAACCACGCTCTGGCTCCATTCCCCACGCTATAATCGTCCTCCACCAATCTGCGGTTCACGGCGCCCATGCGCCGTCGCAGCGCGGGATCGCGGCTCAGCCGTGTGATCCCTTCGACCCAATCGTCAACTGTGCGGGCCAGGATTCCTCCCAGTCCATGTCGTACCAGAACCGGCTGCGTGCCAACCGGATTGGCGATCACTGGCAAACCAGCAGCGCAGTACTGCAGGATTTTCAAGCCGCATTTGCCACGACTCCACCGATCCTCGGGGAGCCAACTTATTCCAATATCTGCCGATGCCAACTCCTCCGCTTCCGTGGCTTCGGCCCACTGCGCTTTCTTCACCGGCAGGTGCTCCAGCTCAAGAAAGCGATCGCAGATGAGTTTCAGACACACCCCGGGACAATGCTGTCCAATCTGTTCCAACAACGTCTGAATGTGCTTCAACCCCTGCAAGGTACTGCCCGATCCAACCCATACCAGGTCGACCTGCTGTGTTGCCCGATCGTGTTGGGCAATCGAGTAACGTCGAGGATCGACACAGGTTGGGATAACCTGGAGCGGGATCGCCCGTGCCCACCGCTGCGCCACATCGAGCAGAAAGGCATTCCCGGCAACTACCGCATCAACCCGCCCCACTGTCGCACCAAAGCGTCGAAGCCGCGCGGCATTGTGAAGACCTCGTGGGTCGTACGAATCGTTCATGAAGATCGCATCGTCGAAATCGAAAACCAATCGACGCGCAGCAGTTCGGAGTCCAAGAAAGGACCACGGAGGGAGCAGGTGCCGTTGCACGATCACCACATCGGCCTGGCGTGCCCGTATCAGCACTCGCGACCAATCCTGCCATGTCCGTGGCACAATCCCCAGGTGCAGACGATGCCCTTCGGCCTCCAATGCTGGGCGGAAGGCTGCCAGACGATAACGACAACAAACGTGTTCCTCGCTGGCCACCAGGGCGAAGAGCTCCACCTGCTGTCCTCCGAGCGTCGTTCAGATGATGTCGGCAAAACTGCGTTCCACTCGACGAAAATACCAGCATCCCCCGATCAATAACGCCAAACTCAGCAGTCCACTCCCCGCAACCTGCAGCCAGGCTATCCCTTCTCCAACCAGAGCGTTCCGAAAGGCGCTGATCAACGGATGCAGTGGGTTGAGCAGCAGGAGTACCTGTCCCACAGGGTTCAATTCCGCCGTGGCCTGGAGGTAAATACTGGGAGTCGCAAACATCCACAGTTGCACCAGAAACGGCACCACATAGCGAAAATCGCGATAGGCGACGGTCAGCGCCGCGAGGAACGTTCCCACTCCAACCGCTGTCCCAGCTAACCCCAGCAAAAAGAGCGGCAACATCAGCAAATGCCACTCCGGCGTCACCCCGTGCCAGAGAAGCACCCCTCCAAGGACTACCATGCCAACAAGGAGATCAATCAAGGGTGCACCCAGAGCTCCAAGTGGAATGAGCAGACGCGGGAAATACACCTTGGTGATCAGATTTTGGTTTCCGACGATGCTCTGGCTCGCTGAACTCACCGCGCTGGCGACGAAGGTCCAGGCCAGCAATCCCGACAGCACAAACAGGGGGTAAGGCACCCGTGGATCGTGCGTGCTCCCCAGGCGATGGAGAAAAAGCGTGAAGGCCAGCATCGTCGCCACGGGTTGCATCACCGCCCACAGCACGCCCAGCAGCGTCTGCTTGTAGCGCACCTTGAAATCACGCCACGCGAGAAAAAAGAGAAGCTCTCGATACTGCCACAACTCTCCAAGTTCCCCAATATCCCAGCGCGAGCGCCGTTCGATCCTCGTCAACGGCATCTCTGTCGGCGTGGTGGCCGCCTTCCAGGTCGCTGTTTCCAGAACGGTGGACATCCTCGTCCTCTCTCCACGCTTGACCCAAGCAAGGGTCGCCGCTATAGCCAGAGCCGTTCGGTCTGTAAAGAGAGGAGTGAGCGGATTTGTCGATTTCTTTGCGGCGTACGTGGTCTGACTGCTCTTGACACCCACTCCTGCCGTGATATAACCCCTCGCCCCGTCATGCGCTCGCTCCACGGCTGGAGTGGACGCCTGAACGAGTGTGTGCCAACCCGCTGAAGGCCGGCCCCTGGTCGTGCCTGCGAGGAGATTGCCGTGACCCAGGTAAGTCACATTCCCCCCGCTGGATGGCTGGAGCGGATCACCCCGCTACCCTCTGCCCAGTCGTCGAGCGATCTGGGAATCACCCTGGCCTACGACGCACGCTACGCCACGGCGGACCCTTCCGGCATTGGCCAGATGTGCCTCGAACTTTTACGTGGATTTGCCGATCTGACTCCTCCCTTGCCGCTCCAGGTCCTCGTCAATGCCCAAACACGTCTGCCCGAAGAACTCTGGACGCGCCCCCACTTGACCTTCCACTCTGTCCCCTGGAGTCCCTACGGGCTCGCCAACCAGCTCCACCTCCCCAGGTGGTTACGGAAACACCAGATTCGGCTGTTGCACAGTGTCGATAGCCATAATCCGCTACTCGGCTTCGGGGGACACCTTATTGTCAACGTTCACGATCTGATTCCATTAACCTGTACCCTGCGCTGCGCACGCAGTATGAAAGCGCGCTTTCGCCTTGCCTGGTGGTCGTGGCTGAAACTGCAATGCTCCCGGGCTCACCGGGTGGTCTGCGGGAGTCAACACGCCGCCCAGGACATCGTCCGTCTGCTCCGTCTCGATCCACGTAAGGTTGCTGTCATTCCAAATCCGATTCGTCAATGGTCGCATTCGGAGCCCCCCGAGCGATTACGCCAACGGCTCAGCCTCTCGGGGCGCGTGATCTCCTATGTGGGACGGCAGGAACCGTACAAGAATGTGGTGACGTTGATTCGCGCCGTGCCGCTCCTGAATCGGATGCTCCAGGGGACTCCTGTGTCGCTGGTGGTGGCCGGGAATCTGGATGAACGCTATCCCGAGGCCCGGCGCGAGACGCAACGGCTGGGACTGGAGAAGCAGATTGTATTCCCCGGCTACCTGGACGAGGCGAGCCTGGGTGCCCTGTATCGCATCAGCGAGGTGTTCGTGTTCCCCAGCCTTTACGAAGGGTTTGGGATGCCTCCCCTGGAAGCGATGCGGTTCGGCACTCCCGTGGTCGCCGGTCGGCATACCTGTTTGCCCGAGGTTCTGGGCGACGCCGCGCTCTATGTCGATACCCAGGATCCTCAATCGCTCGCGCACGGGATCGTTTCTGTGTTGCGCGAGGAAGCGCTGGCGCGGCGGCTTCGTGTGGCGGGTTTTCGGCAGGTGGAACGTTATAGCGGACGCGAGGTTGCCGGCGCGTACGTACGCATCTATCGAGAGATTCTGCAGGAAATCGACTCACGCCCCGACGGCGCTGGACGCGAGCGCTCTGGCTCCAGCCCTTCGTATCGCTATCCCTGAGCGAGGATTGGTCGGAGGCGAGGAAATCCTGTAGTTTCGCGCAGTCGAACTTGACGGGTTCGACAGGGTTACCTACTATGACGATGTTCTGGTTGGCCCCGTCGTCTAGAGGCCTAGGACACGGCCCTTTCAAGGCCGCGACACGGGTTCGAATCCCGTCGGGGTCATTCCGAGAGCAGAGCCACGGAGTCCGATCCGTGGCTCTGACTTTTTTCCCCTGTTTCCCGGCGGACACTGAGTAAAAAGGTTGGGTTCACTGCATCAAACCGCAGGGTTTCCAGTTGCTCCACCCCGCGAGCAACATTCACCAGTAACACCTGCACCAGTGACGCCCCCGGCAGCTTTTTCAAGGTGGTGTAACTCGCCGAGACGCTCTCCAGCGAAGCGACATTGACCACGAGCCGTCCGCCGGGTCGCAACTGCAAGTACGCCGCTTCCAGCAAGCGCGCGACCTCCCGCCCCGTCCCTCCAACAAAGGCCGCATCAGGACGGGGCAGACCATCAAACACCGCGGGGGCGACCCCGTGAATGGCCTTCAAATTCTGCACCTGAAACGTCTCCGCGTTGGCCAGGATGAGGTGATAGTCGGCCGCATCCTGTTCGATCGCGTAAACCATCCCCGGCGCGCTCAACTGGGCTGCCTCAATTGCCACCGACCCCGATCCCGCGCCGATATCCCAGATGACATCCCCTGGGCGAATGCTCATCTGCGCGAGAGCCAGACAGCGCACCTCGGCCTGCGTGATCAACCCGCTCTTGGGACGACTTTGAGCGAAGACCTCATCGGGGTTGCCAAAACGGAGAAACTGCGCCGGAATCGCCGGTTGGTCGGGGCGATCCGGTTTCCGCTTGAGGATCAGAACATTGAGAGGAGCAAACTCCATCTGCGCAATATCGCCCAGTTCCCCCTGGGTCACACGCTCATCGGGAGCCCCCAGGTTTTCGCAGACATAGGCGCGAAAATAGTCGATCCCTCGATTGAGCAATTGCCGGGCGACAAAGGGAGGATCCTCCGCCTCGCTGGTAAACAGCCCCACCACCTCGGCGGTTCGAATACGATCGAGCACTCTCTCCAGAGGATGCGTTGCCAGGTTCGTCAGATAGGCATCTTCCCATGTTTCCTTGATCCGAGCAAAGGCGAGTTGCATGCTGCTGACATGAGGCAGCACCTCGAAATGATCCTTTCCCAGGCGGTCGCACAGATAGCGGGCCACCCCATAAAAGAGCGGATCCCCGCTCGCCAGCAAAACCATGCGCTGGCCACCTTCACTCAGGCGCGTCAAGAGTGTCAGGGTCTCCGTCAGGTCGGCCCCAAGGGCGATGCGTTCCGCCTGGATTTCTGGGACCAACCGCAGTGCTCCCTCCGAACCAAGAACGATCTCCGCAGCGAGCAGAATGTCGCGTGCTCGCGCGGTCAAGCCGGCCAGACCATCGGTCCCCACGCCAATGATGTGGATCTTCGTTGCGTTTCGCAGCATCGCTGGCATTCTCTTTCGGATCGGGAGCAGTGCGGCTCGCTCTGGGTTAAAACAGGACCGGCTTGCCAAGTTTACGCCGAGTGACCGAGAACTGTCCTGCGTGCATCAAGGTATGGTTTGAAACGAGCAGGAGCAAATTGCCGAGCGTGGGCGCAAAAGCGGCCATGCGTCCTTTCGTGGGCCGGTCGAGATCAGCATCGCTGAGCTTGCCGACCGCCGCGATCGTGGTAGCTCGTGCTTTGTCCAGCAACTGCAGATACTCGGCCTTGGTCGGCCACCCGGTCTTCTCCTCGTTGCCGCCTGTTCCGGGAGCGTGTCGTTCGGCGAACCCGGCGGGGGGCGCGGGATACTGAACTTCGGGGAGTTCTTCGCGCACCAGCACGCCCTCTGCCAGGATCAGATGGCCGAGTTGCCAGGCAATGTGGTTCGCGCCGGGGACAGGACGCACCAGCAAATCGGCGTCGTCCAGATCGGCAACGAACATCTTGAGCACCCCGAGCGAACCCGTCAGCGCTTGTTGAATTGCCGCGCATCCATTCATTCACGCACCTTCTTTCTGAATCCAGGATTGGACCTATTCCTGCTTCCATTGTAGGAGTGCGAAGGTCAACGACACCGTTGAGCCAGCGGCGACAGCGCGGTACAACAAGCCATGGAGCAATCCCCTCATTCAGTTTGCCTCGACGAGTCGCACGGATTCAGAAGGGAGCGATCGTGGTTGAGCCTCTACTCACAGTCGCGCCGGACAGCGTGATTACCGGCTGGGATTTCAGCACTGGCGCCGTCAAATGCCTGGCATTCGACCTTACGGGAAACACGGTGGCGGCACTGCGCTTGCCGACAGATCTGTGGGATCGCGACGGGGTTTCCGAGCTCAATCTGTTGCAACTCGAGGGACAGGCGTATGCCAGCACGCGCGGCATCGCCGCCCAGCTGCGCGAGAAAGGGCTGCTCACGCGCTGGGTGGCCGGGGGGATCTCGGCCACGCACCACACGGCGGGACGGATCGATGCCAACGCCCTTCCCGTTCGCCGAGCGATCTGCTGGAACGATCACACGTTGGCCGCCTATCATGCCCAGGGTTTGCAGCGCCTGGGGGGGCAGGAACGCGTTTGCCAACTGATCGGCGGACCCTGGGCCATTCGCTATTCGCTCAGTCATCTGCTCAAGGATGCCGTCCAGCTACCCGAGGCAGAGTGGCGCAGAACCCGGTACGTGTTGCCTCATGGTCCGCTCGCCGCCGGCTATCTCACCGGCAACTTTGGTGTGACCAGCGTCTCGTCGGCGGCCTCGACCGGCCTCATGGATCTGCGCACCAATCGGTGGTGCGAAACGATGCTCGAAGCGCTGGAGAAACCCTGGCAACGCGAACTCACGCTGCAACAACTCCCCCGCATCATCGAGCAATCCGACCCCGTCGGCCCACTGTCAAGCGCCCTGAGCCAGATGATCGGGTTCCCTGACCCGGCCCCGCTCCTCTTCCCCACCTCAGACGATCAGCAGGCGGGACTGGTTGGCGGAGGAGCGGTCGATTCCGGGCAGCTTGCCATCATCCTGGGCAATTCGGCAGTCGTCAATTCTTCCTCGGCACAGTTGCCCTCCTCGCGCGACCTGGATGCGATGCGTTTAAACTGGGGGCCGTATCTGTGGATGCGCTGTTACAACAACGGCGCCCAGTTCCTGGACAAGGTTCTTGGCGCTGAACCGGACTGGGACTACCTGGAAGCGGAAGCGCGCACCGTCGCCCCGGGATGTGAGGGGACGATGGTTCTCCCCTTTCTCGCGCCGGAACCCTCCCTCAACGTGACAGAGCCGTTACTGGAATGGCGCCCCCATCGACCGGAGGAAGCCGGCAAGGTTTTCCGCGCCAGCCTGGAGGCGCTCGCCTATCTGATAGCGCTTGGTGTGCGCGAACACGAGGTTGCCGGCCAACAGATCACGCGGATCACCGTCTCGGGGGGGATCGCGCGAAGCAGTTTGATGTGTAGCATTCTGGCCACGGTGCTGGATCGACCGCTGCAACGCCTGGTTTCTTCGGAAGGTCCCGCACTGGGAGCAGCAGTGACGGCGCTGGCGGCGCTGGAAACCCATCAACGGCGCCAACGCAACATTGCCGCTCCTTTCACCGTCGCCGATGCCGTTGCTCACATGGTCAAGTTCCGCGACGAGGTCCAACCGAACCCTGCCTGGCGGCGCGCGTATGTCCAGGGTCTGGCGCACTTCGAGGAACGGTTACCTGTGTGAGCGGCGGACTTGCCAGCAAGTGAGGAGGAGAACCCTCTCCTCCTCACCCCTTTGGCGACTTAGCGGATCCCTAACCAGCGCTGCCCTACCTCACGCATCGCTTCCACCGTGAGAAACGCGTCGAGCGTAATCCGTTCACTCTGCAGACCGAGTGCCAGTCCGCCATAGGCAGGCTTGGTATCCATCGGCGGCTGTCCCTGCCCTTGCGGAACAACCAGGGACGCAGCCAGGTTGGCATAACGAGGCAGATCCAGCAGGAGCAGGATCGTGGCGCGCTGCGGCAGTTCCTTGCGTATCGTCTGATAGGCGGTCTGCTTTTCCAGCGTACACTTCCCATGGAGGTGCGCCTCCAGCAGGCGCTGAGCCGTCTCCCAGTTGCGCGCGGTGACCTGCAGCACGCGCTTGCCATCTGTCCCAAACCACACGGTCATCTCCTCGCCGACCACCTTCTTGAGCGCCTCGACAACCGCTTTTTGCTGCTGACCCGGCAAGTCCATCGCCTGACCGAGCTGGGTCACAACCTGTTCCAGATCCCACCGAACCTGCATGGAGTGAAAGGTAAAACCCTGGAGCTTCTGCACCGCCTTTTTGAGCACAGGTTTTTCCTTGAGGATCGCCAGATGGTAGCCATCCCCCTGGTCCAGCGATTCCAGCAGTTTCCACTTCGCCTCCACCGCCTTCCCTGGATCGGTGAAACTCCAGCTCTGCACCCCTTCGGCGAGCGGATTGAAGCCATCCACGCGTGCCTGGGGACCGGCCTTGAGGAGGTCCGCCAGCGCGGTCGCGCGCACCTTCGCAGCGGCACCGTCTTTCCTGTGCGGAACCCCCGCCAGCCAGGCGCCCGCTCCGGTGAACACCGACGGCCCCGCATACCACCCCGAGTAGGTCAACTGTCCCTCGGGCAGGGCGGCGATCTCAGCGAACGAAAGCGTCTGGAATTCCTTCATGGTGACGCTCGTTCGCGATCCCTTGCGTGCTTCGCTCTGCAGATGGAGGGCGAGACCAGTCGGGCGGAACTCGATGGTGAGAAGCACTCCCTGGCTCTCCTCGACTGCCTGGAATACGGGGTTCACCAGTTGGCGAACCATCTCCAGCCCTGAATTGGCGACGCGATCGAGCGCTTTCTCGGCAGCCTGAAGCCCTTCCTCCACCGTCTTGCGCGCTACCTTGATCTGATCGGCATAATCCTTACCGAAGGCATCCATCGAGAGATACAGGCCAAGATCGCCGTCGAGCAGCTTGCGCGCCTGGGTGTCGCTGATGCGCTGATCCATGCCGGTGAACTTTTTGGTGAACTGCTCGGCGACCGCCTTGTGCGGAGTCACCACCGTGTAATCGTTGCGGGACACAAAGCAGATCAGATTGCTGTGGATGAAGGCGGATTCGTACCCCTCTTCCTTCTTGAGCGATTTACGGGCATCCTCATCGAGCAAGTTGTCGCGAAACTCGGTGTAGCTGGTGGTGCGCACAATGAAAGCCATCTTTGGCGCCTCGGCGCCGCGCAAATTGGGCATCTCCATGAAGGCAAGGAAGATCGGGCCGTCCTTGCTCATGCCCCGGAATTTGCGTTGGCCGTCGAAGCCGCCATTCTTGACCATGTTCAGGAACGTTCTGGCCTGGTTCGCGGCGTCGGCGTTGATGTTGGTCAGCATCGCCAGAAAGCGATCGATCGTTCGATCCAGCCCATGAAGGTAGAGAACCAGCGGTGCCGAGGCAGGCACCTGCTGCAACACAGTATTTTTCCCGGGAATGACGGGAGCAGGAGCCCCCTGAGCCGGGGGAATCGTCAACAACGCCAGGACCAAAGCGCCTGCCAGGCCCCATCGAGTGGTTTTCATGTGGAATGCTCCAATGGTTGAGAGGCGAACGCCGGGGTCACAACGCGCCCGCGCTCAGGGATTGTAGCTATCCTCACTTCGTGGCACCAGCACAAGGATTTCGTGATTTCATCCCGCCAGTGCGTCGGATAGAACGGAATGAATGGCACTCTCTTGCTGTGTTCGTTGAAAGGCCGCCTCGGTGAGCACGTTGCCTCAGCAATTCGGCCGCTATCGCATCCTCACCCGTCTGGGTGAAGGCGGGATGGGGACTGTTTATCTGGCAGAGGATACCCGCCTGCGTCGACGAGTGGCGCTCAAGGTGCCCCATTTCAGCGGTGCCGAACACCCCACCGTGCTCGAACGCTTCTACCGGGAAGCTCGAATGGCGGCCCAGATCCATCATCCCAATCTCTGCGCGGTTTACGATGTGGATTGTCTCGACGGCACACACTACTTGACGATGGCGTACATCGAGGGGACGCCCCTGGCGCGATTCATTAGCCCCAGCCATCCCTGGCCGGTGGTTCGGGCGTTGGAACTCGTTCGGCATCTGGCACTGGCGCTCCAGGTGCTGCACGAGCACGGAATCATCCATCGTGACCTGAAACCCAGCAATGTGATGATTCGTCCCGATGGAACCCCCGTGCTGATGGACTTTGGCCTGGCGCGCCCCATGCATTCGGTCACTCAGCAGGTAACCACGCAACAAACCCCACTCGGCACGCCAGCCTACATGGCTCCCGAACAGGTGATTGCGGACCAGACCACCATTACTCCCGCAACCGATCTCTACGCCCTGGGAGTGATCCTCTATCAACTCCTCACCGGGCAACTCCCCTTCTCGGGAGAGAACTTCGTCCAGCTGGGAATGCGCATTGTTCACGCTCCGGTCCCGCCGCTCAACCAGTGGCGTGCCGATCTCGACCCTGTGCTGTGCGGGCTCTGTCTCCAGCCGCTGGCCAAAAAACAGGCGGAGCGTCCCGCGAGCATGAAGCAATTCGCCCACATGCTGGGGCGATACCTGGAACAATCGGGGCCGGGCCGGACCAATCAGGTCCCGCCCAGCGACACCGAGAAGACACTCCCCACCTCGCCCAGCCTTCAGCAGACCGCAGCCACCCCTCTCTCACCCACCCTGAGCGAAAACGCTGCCACGCCGCGACAGAGGCAGTCCTGGGTGCCGATTCTCCTGGCCAGCGCAGGGATTCTCGTGCTCCTCGGCCTCTGCCTTCTTCCCCTGATGCTGCGCTCGCCCACTCCGGCGGAGAGAGCATCCGCGGCTGGAGTGGAGATCCTCCCCGTCCCCGAGATCACATTGCAGGCTGGGCAGAGCAGGCGAGTGCGCATTCAGATCACCCGCAAGCAGTACGATGGGGAAATCCAGCTCTGGCAAGAAGGGAGCATGCGCGGGGTCGAAGTCACCCTGCACTCCATTCCCGCTCAAGCTGAGCACGTGGAGATCCAGCTCTCTGCAGATCGCTCGGCACCTGCACAGACTCACACTCTTCGCCTTCTGGCACTGGGGGAAAACGCCCTGCGTGCCGAGAGTCTCATTCAGGTGACGGTGAAGCCCGCGCGCGCGGGAAATGTGAGCAGTATCGGGCTGGAACTGGTTCACATTCCTGCTGGGAAATTCATCATGGGCTCACCCGCCGAGGAGGAGTATCGCTATCTCGATGAGGTTCAACACGAGGTTGAGATCTCCCAGACTTTTTACATGAGTGCCCACGAGATCACTGTCGGTCAGTTTCGACAGTTTGTCGAGGAAACGCGGTACACGACGGAAGCGGAGAAAGATGGTGAAGGGGGCTGGGGGTTCAACCGGGCCACCGGGCGTCTGGAAGGGCGCAATCCAAAGTACAACTGGACGAACGTGGGATGGGCTCAGGGGGAAAATCATCCCGTGGTCAACGTGACCTGGAGCGACACTCAGGCATTCTGCACCTGGCTGAGCGACAAGGAAGGACGAACCTTTCGCTTGCCCACCGAGGCGGAATGGGAGTATGCCTGCCGTGCCCAGAGCGCCCTTCCCTTCGCAAGCGGAAGCGAGCTCGCCACCTTGCACCGCCATGCGAACATCGCCGACATCAGCCTGAAGCGCCCGCTTGGCGAGGAATATCCCACCTGGGACTATGCGGATTTCGACGATGGCTTCGCCTTCACTGCGCCCGTTGGTTCGTTCCAGCCAAACGCGTTTGGTCTGTATGATATGCACGGCAATGTCTGGGAGTGGTGCGAAGACTGGCACGGTGAATACGACGTGAAACCGAACCGGGATCCTCGCGGTCCCGCGATTGGCACCGACCGAATGGTGCGCGGGGGATCCTTTTG
>JAKOSN010000024.1 GCA_029777335.1 Planctomycetota bacterium | reverse complement strand
GAACACCACCAGTTTGGCCGATCAGAATGGGATGTTGACGTGGGTCTATGATGGGCTGTCGCGTGTGACCAGTGAGCAGGGCCTCTTTGGCCAGGTGCTCACCTACACCCTCGATGCCGTGGGGAATACCACCCGTGTCGACGATTCCCAGGGCGGTGTCACCACGTCTGTCTACAATTCGATCAATCTCCTGACCGAACGCGACTTTGGCGGCGTGGGCCAGACTCCGTTGCGCATGGATTGGACCTACACGGTACGCAACCAGGTCTCCCAGCTGGATCGGTACAGCGATCTGGCCGGGACCACCAGGGTCGGTGAGACGGATACCACCTACGACGATGCGGGGCGCACGACCCAGATCACGCACAAGGATGGCAGTGGTAACGTCATCCTCCAAACGACCGACACCATCGTTTTCCCCGGTCAATCAGGAAGTTGTGCGGGACAGTCGAGGTGCCGTTGTCCCCACTCGCTCTCCCGGCGTTCGGGGAAATCACTGCGAAAATGTGTGCCGCGCGATTCGGTGCGCTCCAGGGCGGCCTGGATCATCAAGCGCGCGATCAGCAGCAGATTCTGTAACTCCCACCCTGCGCGATTGCGAAACTCGCGTCCCAGCGCATAGCGACACCAGAAGCGGACGCTGCGCTCCGCTTCCAGCAGACTCTTCCTTTCCCGCACAATCCCCATCTTGCGCACCATCAGGCTGCGCAACGAGTTGGTCATGTCGGTCACATCCACCCGTTCCGCGGATTCGCAGGGAGGAACGTGATATTCCAGCGGCGGCACCACAAAGCGATCAGGCATCGCCCGGGCCGCCTCGGCAGCGCCTCGGCCACAGGCAGCTCCAAAGACCAACCCCTCCACCAGGCTATTGGACGCCAGGCGATTCGCTCCATGCAATCCGCTCGAACTTACCTCGCCGGCCGCCCACAATCCCGGCAAGGTGCTGTGACCCCGACTATCCACCGTCACTCCGCCAACCATGTAATGCGCCCCGGGCCGCACCGGGATCGGATCGCGCGTAATATCGAGCCCAAAGGTTCGACACACCTTGCTGATGCCCGGAAAGCGCTCGTGCACCCGCTCCGGCGGAAGGTGCGAGAGATCAAGATAGACGTTGGGATGCTGGGTTTCTTCCATGCATTGAAAGATCGCCTGGGCCACAATATCGCGGGGTTGCAGTTCGGCGCGACCAGGATCGGGCCGCAGATCCGCCGGGGTCGGATTGGGCGGAAGCATGAAGCGCCGCCCGTTGACATCGCGGAGATAGGCGCCCTCGCCACGGACCGCCTCGCTGATGAGATACCGGCTGGACCCGGCCACGTAGAGCACCGTGGGGTGGAATTGCATGAACTCCATGTCGCGCAGCTGGGCCCCGGCGCGGTAGGCGGCCGCCATGCCGTCGCCCGTGGCAATCGGGGGATTGGTCGTTTCGCGGTAGACGACTCCCACTCCCCCCGAGGCGAGGATGGTCTGCTTGGCCCAGATCGACATCTTGCCAAAACGCGGGCGGTGGACGAGCGCGCCCACGCATTGCCCCTCGTAAGTGAGCAGATCAATCAGGCATGTACGATCCCAAAGGCGAATGTGCGACGCCTGGCGGGCGCGCTCGATGATGGCGCGCATCACCTCGTGGCCGGTGGCATCGCCCAGGGCGTGAACGATGCGACGATGACTATGGCCCCCCTCCTGGGTCAACGCCAGTTGCCCGTTCTCCTTGTCGAACTGCGTGCCAAAGCGAATCAGATCGCCGATCTGTTCGGGGGCCTCGCGCACAACCAGTTCCACCACCTCGCGATCACACAACCCCGCTCCGGCTTTGAGGGTGTCCTCGATGTGATTCTCAAAGCGATCCTCGGGCGACATCACCCCGGCAATGCCCCCCTGGGCGTAGGCGCTGTTGCTCTCCTTGATGCTGTCCTTGGTGACGACCAGAACATTCATCGACGCGGGGATCGCCAGGGCGGCGCGCAGCCCCGCGATGCCCCCGCCGATGATGAGCACGTCGGTGAAAAAATGGGGCGTCTGGCGCGGACCAAACGAGGTCAGGTAGCGTGGAGGGAAGGCCATGAAATGCGATCCTTCAGAGCGAGCCACGCTCGGCGATCATGGCTCGCTCGCTGAGTGGATGGGAGGTGGCGAGAACTACTTGCGTTCACGCGCTTTTTGCTGTTCGGCCAGTTTGCGCGTGAACTCCTGATAGGCATCGCGATATTCGAGAGGCGGCAGTGCCACCCCGCCCGAGCGGACATCGTCCTTGCCGGTCCCCCCCTTGACCTCGCGAACCCCCGTGGTGGGGAGCGCCGACCCGGGCGTGCGGGGAGTGGTTTCCGGCGACGGGGGTCGACTCGCTTCCCGATCGCCCATCTCCTTGTACGCCTTCATGAAATCGCGATACTCTTGCTCGCTCTTGAAGCCCGCGTCCTTGAGAACCTTTTTGCGGTCCTGCTCCTTGAGGTTTTCCAGTTGCATCACGCCGGCGCGGTCCTGAAAACGCGGTTTTTCAGGAGTGAGAGGAGACGTGGGTTCCGTGGGTGAGTCGGTGCCCCCGCGATTGCCCTCGGCGTAGCGCTCACTGCGGTCATCGTTCCAGCGTCCTTTGCCCTTGCCTCGTTCGCGCGGTTGTCCGCCAGGATTGTGTTTTTCGCCCTGGTTTGGCGGAGGTGGATCCGAGGGGTTCTGCGGTGGATTCTCACCGTTCCCCTGCTTGCCGCTGGAATCCTTCTTGGCGGTCGAGGGCTGCTGCCCTGGCTGTTGCTGTCCGCCCTCCTTGCCTCTGGTTGTGTTTTCGCCCTGCTTCGGCGCGCCCGGTTTCTCCTGGCCCGTCTGCTGGGGCGATTGCCCCTGGGGAGCGTTCTCCGGGCGTGGCGATTGCTTGGCTCCGCCAGGTTGACGCTGCTGCGGATCCTTCCCCATCTTGGCGAGTTCGTCGTTCGCCTTCTGGCGCGCTTCCTGATCGCGGGCGCGCTCGGCAATCTGATCGAGTTTGCGCTGCGCTTCCTCGCGTTTTTTGGGATCGTCGCTCTTCAGATCACGGAGAAGATCCTCAACCTCCTTTTTGGTTCCTTCGCGTCCCTGGCTGTTGTCCGCGGCCTCGTCGCCAGGCTTCTGTCCGCTCGGAGTTTGCCCGCCGTTGCCGGCCGTTTTTTCGCCCTGCTTCCCTCCCTTGCCGTCGTTCTTGGCGGAACTCTGCCCCTG
>JAKOSN010000161.1 GCA_029777335.1 Planctomycetota bacterium | reverse complement strand
GGACTTCGATGTCACCATGATTCCTTCGGTGGTGAGGGCCGCGGCCCAGGAACGCAATGCAGCAACGAAGCTGGAACGAGTACGTCAGCTAGGCAATCGTGGAGCGATCTCCCAGGAAGAACGAGACCAGGCGGATACCGATTATGCGGTGGCGCGCGCCAATCATCAGCAGGCCCGTCTAGAGGCAGAAACCAACCTGGCGTCGATTCGGTACAAGGTCGCCGTGCTGGATCAGGCGCAGCAGCGGCTGCAAGATACGCGCCTCACCGTACCAGTTGCCGCCGTGGCAATTCCCCCTTCCTCAGCCCCGCCGTCCCCTGGTCAGCCGCCCATGACTGCACCCGCATCGTCCGTTGAATACGCCGTCTCGCAGCGCATGGTTTCCGAGGGAGAAACCGTTCGCGCGGGGGGAACCGGAGGGAATCCCGTTTTTCGCCTGGTGATTGATCGACCGTTGAAGCTGTTCTGCACAGTCCCCGAACGTTATCTGAGCGAGGTTCGGGTGGGGCAGAAGGTGGATCTGGAGGTGGAGGCCTACCCCCAGGAGAAGTTTCATGGCAAGGTGGCGCGCATCAATCCCACCGTGGATCGAGCGAACCGCACCTTCTTCATCGAGATTCATGTACCCAACCAGGATCGACGGTTGCGTCCAGGTAGCTTTGCCAAGGCGTCGATTCTGACCCATATCGATCCCCGCGCCCGGACCATCCCCGAAGAGGCGCTGGTGACATTCGCCGGCGTCACGAAGGTATTTGTGGTGCGCGAGGGGAAGGCGGTCGCCGTTCCGGTGCGCCCGGGCGTGGGGGTGCATGTGCCGCAGGGAGAGCAGACGCGGACCTGGCTCGAGGTGGAGGGGGATCTCCCGTTTGAGACCCCGGTGGTGACCACGGGACAGGCCCAGCTGGCCGAGGGCACGGTGGTGCGCGTCCGCGCAGCCGAGAGCAAGGGCGCCAAGTAAGGGAGAGACCATGTCGATCTGGGAAATCTGTATCAAACGACCGATTTTCACAGTCATGCTGGTTTCCGCGCCGATCATTCTGGGGCTCGTCGCCTATCGCAAACTCGGCGTGGATCTCTTTCCCAATGTCGATCTCCCCGTTGTCACGGTGACGACCACCCTCCGCGGCGCCAGCGTCGAGGAGATGGAAACGAGTGTCACCAAGCCGATCGAGGAGATTGTGAACACTGTTTCCGGCATCGACGAACTCCGATCCACCACCAAGGAAGGGATTTCGCAGGTCACCATTCAATTTGTGCTGGAAAAGAATGGCTCGGTGGCGGCCCAGGAAGTCGATGCCAAGGTTCGCTCCATCCTGAGCCGTCTTCCGCAGGGGGTCGATCCGCCGATCATCGACAAGTTCGATCTCGATGCGGCTCCCGTGATGACGATCGCTGTCTCGGGGCGCCGGGACTTTCGCGAGGTGACCGAGCTGGCGCGCAAACGTATCAAGGAAGATCTCGAAACTCTCCCGGGTGTGGGCGCCGTCATTCTGGTGGGCGGACGAGAACGCGCCATCAATGTGGTGGTCGATCCGGATAAACTCCTCAAATACGAGAATTTGACGATCGAGGATGTGCGCCGGGCCCTGGTTCGTGAAAACCAGGAGCAGCCTGGCGGACGGGTGGATCGCGGACAGGTGGAACTCACGATGCGAACCATGGGGCGCATCGACCGTCCGGCAGATTTCGAGAAACTGATCATCGGCAACCGCAGCGGTCAGCCCATTCGGATTGAAGATGTGGGCCACAGCCTCGATTCCTATGAGGAGCCGCGCGGGCTAAGTCGCCTCTGGGTGCGTGACCAGGCTGGCGAGAAGGCCGATCATCCGGGCGAGAATGCAGTCAGCTTGATCGTGCAGAAACAGTCCGGGACGAACACCGTCGAGGTCGTGGATGCCGTCAAGAAACGCCTCGATCAACTGACCCCGACCTTGCCGAGCGATATCCGCACCGAGGTCATCCGAGATCAGTCGCGCTTTATCAAGAACTCGATTCACGAGGTGAAAGTACACTTTCTCCTCGCGGGGCTGCTGGTGAGTGCCTCGATCCTGCTGTTCCTGCGTGACTGGCGCACCACGCTGATCGCCATGCTGTCGATTCCCACCTCGCTGGTGGGCACCTGTGCCTTCATGTACTGGATGGGATTCACCCTGAATAACATCACCATGATCGGCCTGATTCTGGCGGTCGGCATCGTGGTGGATGACGCGGTGGTGGTGCATGAAAATATCTTTCGCCACATGGAAGAATATGGGCTGAGTGCCCGCCAGGCAGCGAGTCAGGCGACGCGTGAGATTGCCCTGGCGGTGGTCGCCACAACATTTTCGCTGCTGGTGATCTTTATCCCCGTGGTGTTCATGTCCGGACGGGTGGGACGCTTTTTCTCCAGCTTCGGCTATGTGGTGGCCTTCTCCATCCTGATGAGCATGATGGTTTCGTTCACGATGACTCCCATGCTCTGTTCGCGTTTCCTCAAGCCGTTGGGCCACGGCGCAAGTTCCACGGGGTGGTTTGGGCGCATCATGGAACGCAGCTATGTCGCCATGCTCGGCTGGTCGCTCCGGCATCGGTGGGTGGTGGTGCTTCTCGCGGTCGGAGTGATCCTGTCGACGCCCGTGTTGTTCTCGATTGTGGGGAAGGACTTCGTTCCTCGCGATGACCAGAGCGAATTCGAGGTTGCCATCACTCTCCCCGAGGGCTACACACTCGATCGCGCCGATGCGGTCTTCAACGAAATTGATCTGCGCCTGCGCAAACTGCGCGGTGTCACGCACACCTTCATCGTCATTGGCGATACCACCGGGCGAGTAACCCGTGGACAGGGGGATGTCACCAAGGGCACGATTTATGTGCGCATCAAGGATCTGGCGGAGCGGGATTACGCTCAGGACGCGGTGATGACCGATGCCCGTCACATTCTGAGCGATTATCCGGATCTGCGCGCCGCGGTTCAGGACGTGTCGGCCTTCCAGAGCACGGGCTTTCGCCAGGTGGAGATTGATCTCAATCTGCGTGGCCCCGATATGGATCGCCTGCAAGGATATGCCGAGGAGATGACGCGCTGGATGAATGAGCAGGGGCATTATGTGGATGTGGACACCAGCCTGTCACTCCGCAAGCCCGAGTTACGACTTCGTCCTGATCGCGAGCGACTTTCCGATCTGGGGGTCTCCATTGACGACGTGGCCTCCACCACCAACGTGCTGGTCGGTGGGGTGCCTGTGAGCAAGTACAAGGAAGGGGATGAGCAGTACGACGTCTGGCTGCGTGCGGAGCGCAAGGGGCGCGATGATCGGGAAACGATCGGCCGCATGGCAGTTCCTTCTCAGAAGGCGCCGGGGGGAGTGGTGCGCCTGGGGAGCGTGGTGCACTTTGAAAATGCCCTGGGGCCCAACACGATCGATCGCTTTTCCCGGCAACGCCAGGTGGTGATCTCCGCGAACCTGCGCAACAAGGATCTGGGGGGAGCGGTGCGCGACCTCAAGGAACGGCTCAACGCGATGAATCTCCCCGCCGAGTATCGCTATGAGTTCATCGGCCGGGCCAAGACGATGGAAGAATCCGATAGCGGCTTTGTGATCGCCTTCGGCCTCGCCTTTCTCTTCATGTACATGATTCTGGCGGCTCAATTTGAGAGCTTTGTGCAACCCATCAGCATTCTGGCGTCGTTGCCGTTGACCATTCCCTTTGCGGTCCTCTCGCTTATTCTGCTCCGTACCAACCTCGACATCTATGCGTTGTTTGGGGTGTTCATGCTGTTTGGTATCGTGAAGAAGAACGGGATCTTGCAGGTGGATTACACCAACGTGCTGCGTGAGCGTGGGATGGAACGAACCGAGGCGATTCTGGATGCCAACCGCACGCGGCTCCGGCCGATCTTGATGACCACCGTGATGCTGGTGGCGGCGATGATTCCCATGGCGCTGGGGCAGGGACCGGGAGCTGCCTCCCGAGCCAGCATGGCGAAGGTCATTCTGGGCGGGCAGGCCCTGTCGCTGCTGCTGTCGCTGTTGCTGACCCCGGTAGCTTATTCGCTCTGGGACGATCTGATTCTCAAACTGCGCCACTGGCGGGGAACCGGGGAACCGACCCACTCGGCGCCTCCCTCCCCAGAACCCGTCGCTTCGCCCGCCGACCTCGTCCTCTGATCTTCGCCGGTTTTCCCCACCAGAAGAGGCTCGGGGCAGCCTCTTCTGGTGGATTGGGTTCGCGCGGCAAGACTCAAGTCTGTTCCTCCCCGCGCCGATGGAAGAGATGCCAGGACAGGTTCTGGCGAGTGAAGCGCATCGACGACACACCAGGAGGCGGGTATGTCACGGAGACGATGGGCGGCGGGTCTGCTGGCCGCCCTCCTCGGGGCAGGCACCATCGGCTGCCAGAATACACCTCAAAAAGTAAGCAATATTCCCGATCCGTTACTGGTCACACGCAAGCCGGTGGATGGCAAACCGGCGGATCCCGCCTCGATTTCCGCCCGCGCGGATTTAACCCCGCCGTCCATGCCAACACAGCACCGGAACCGTGGCGACAAGGGCGAGGGGCCTGTGGTGCGCCTGGGATTCCCCGACTTCGTACCACCCCCGCGCGGCAGCGCAGTTGCCTGGACCAATGAACCGGAACCACCACCCGCACCAAAACTGGACCACGATCCCGACTACGAATGGCTCCAGGGGATTGTCGAGGTGACCGGGCCAGATCGTTTTGTGCTCCGTTATGCGGAAGGGATCTCCAGCGATTACTGGGGGGGGAAAGTCTGTCTGGATCCTGATCCGCGCCTGAGCGGATTACGTGCGGGCGATCGCGTGCGGGTGATTGGCGGGCTGGTGCGCGACAACGATCGGGTGCAGGTGGCAAACTGGCCACCCTATCCCCGCTATCGGGTTCGCAGTGCCACCGTCCTGCACGATCGGGTCACTGCATCCGTGTCAGAACGGCTTCCCAGTCCGTCGGTGGCTGCAGCAGGAGCGAACGACCCAGGGACCGGGCTTG
>JAKOSN010000160.1 GCA_029777335.1 Planctomycetota bacterium | reverse complement strand
CCGGAGTGTGCCAGCACCACGATGACGTTCGCTCCAGATAGCCGCCGTTTGGCGGTCGCCAGTCGGGATGGCACCATCCTGCTCTGGGATCTGGGCCGCCTCCTGAGTCAGCGCGGCGTTCCGCGCCCAACCCGGCCCGCCGAGCTGTGGAATCAACTGGGGAGTGACAGGATCTCTCATGTCTGGCAAGCGACGCGCACCCTGGAGCAAAACCCGAATGCAGCCCTCCCCCTGCTCCGCGATCAGTTGCAACGAGTGCAGATGCCCACTCCCGAACAGGTCGAGCGCTGGGTGAAAAACCTCGAAGCGCGCTCCTTCCACGAGCGTGAAAAGGCGAGTCAGGATCTCACGGCGGTGGTCCTCCTTGTCGAGGCGCAGTTGCAACAGAAGTTGCGCAGCGGAGCGTCCATGGAAACCCAGCGCCGGCTGCAGGCGATCCTCGCGCAGATTGAGCGGCCTGTGACGTCCCCCGAAGCCGCTCGGTTCCTGCGGGCACTTCGCATCCTGGAGCACCTTGGCACTGCGGAGGCACGCAAGGTCCTCGAAACGATAGCCGCGCGCTTTCCCCAAACACGCCTGGGGAAGGAAGCAGAGGCGGCCCTGGCACGCACAGGAAGCCCGTGAGCCGGCGTGGGGCACTCTGGCAAGCACGCCGTGGCCGGGGGGCGCCGAGTCAGGGTCCTTTGCTGATCCCAGTTGTCTGCGCTCCCTGGTGAGGCGATAATCAGAGTGCCAACCTCACGAGGACCCACGATGACCGCTGAACGCCCACACCCCTGCGATCCCGAGCCGATCATCGAGGAGTTTGAAAGTGCGCTTCGGCGGGGAGAACTCCCGGATATCGGCTCTTTTGTTGCGGCACGGGGTGGCGACTTTGCCACCCTGATCGAACTGGTGCACGTCGATCTGGAGTTTCGCCTCAAGGCCGGCAAGACGGCGCGGGTCGAGGAATATCTCTACGTTTACCCCCAGTTGCGTAGTCATTCGGCGGCGTTGCTCGATTTGCTCGTCGCCGAGTTTGAGTTTCGTAGCCGGACCGACCCTGCCTTGCAGTCCAGGGAGTACGAACAGCGCTTCCCCGCGTTGATCCACGAACTGAGGCGACGCTTGCCTGCTGCGCCAATCCCGGTCACGGCGCCCTTTCTGCCACCTCTGCTGCGTGCTCCTCGTCGCCCGCTGCGCTGGCATGACTATCACATTCTCGAAGAACGAGGCCGAGGGGTGGGGAGTGTCGTCTACGCGGCCCGCCAGAGTTACTCCGGTCGGATGGTGGCGCTCAAGCTCTTTCTGGACTCTGGAATCACCGAGAAAGAGGTCCTGCGCTGGCGTGCCCTGGCCGACACCCTGAGCCAGCTGGCGCATCCCCAGGTGGTTTCCTTTCACGACGTCGGGGGCTTCCCCTCCGAGGGGGCGACCCAGTTCTATGTGACGATGGAACTCCTGGAAGGCGGCTCTCTCGCCCAGCGCCTGCAGAGTGCACCGCTCTCACTCCACGCCAGTCTCCAACTGCTCACGAGTCTGGCGCGAACGCTCCATGCGGTCCACAGCAAGGGCGTGGTTCATGGCGCTCTCAAGCCAAGCAATATTCTCTTCGCCGGGGGGCAGGCAGCCACGCCTGTCCCAATGCTGGCCGACTTCGGGATCGCTCGCCATCTGCTGCGGACCGCTGCTGTCACCTCCCGGACACTGCGTTACCTCGCACCTGAGCACTTCGCCTCCGAGGGGAAGATTGGTCCGGCGAGCGACCTCTACGCGCTGGGTGTGCTCCTCTACGAGGTGCTGACAGGAACGGTGCCCTTCCCGGCCACGGGGAATCTGGCTCTCACCCAGCAAATCCTGGAAGACGAGCCGCTCCCTCCCTCCAGACACCAATCTGCGGTTCCCCCCGCCGTGGAGCGTATTTGCCTCCGCTGCCTGCGCAAGGATCCACGCCAGCGCTACAGCACCGCCAGCGCTCTGGTCGATGAGCTGGATCGCGTGGTGCGGCAACTCCCTCCCGCAGCGTGCTGACCCCAGCGCGAACCTGCCGGATCGGCCGCCTCTCTTTGCTGTCATCTCCTTTTGTTCGCCAGCAGCGCGTAACTTTTGACAGGCGCGCGCGTCTCCTACTGACATGGTCAAGCGCTGGGCGACGCGGTAATCTGTTATTGTCATCTCAACACGATGACTAACGACTGGATGTGATCGGGCAATCTCTGGACACCACTTCCCTCCGAATGAGGACCAAGCGATGGCGAAGTTACGCATTGCTCGCGATGTTCTGACACGGACCCGCGAACGGAGCAATCTGTCCAGCAAGGAACGGGCGAAGGTGGATGAAATGCTCGGTGCCGGCACTGGCAAAGGGCCAATCACCGCCAACGTGAGCGATTTTCCGCCTGCGTTTCTGCGCACTCTGCTCGACGATGCCCGCCTCACGCCCAATCAGCGCGCCGTGGTCTCCATGCATGTCTATGGCATGACGGGACGGCGAATCGATCCCGAGCAGATCTACCAGACCGTCGTGGGCAATCCGGTCGAGTTTGGCACCAACATCCTGATGCTCGGAAACAAATCGCCCAATGCCGAATGGTTCTTCAATGGGCGCTGGTATCCGGTCATTCTCAATGTCCAGTTTCTGCAGGACCAGGAGCACCTGAGCAAGGGTGTGGTGCTGCACATCAACGTTTCGCTGTGCGAGTGCAGTTATGGGGTAACGCACTACGTCTTCCCGGATCTCTTCCTGGATGACTCTGGTCAGCCCGTGGAACGCACGGTTCTCGATGTCCTCACGCAGTTCGGCTACCGTGCCATCCAGGCGTCGCCGGGGGAGTTCAATCTCAAACTGGTACGCGCGGAACGAACCAGCCGGGAGACTGGCAAACAGGTGCTGGTGTCGGGTCCGGTGA
Source organism: Planctomycetota bacterium (assembly GCA_029777335.1). Taxonomy (GTDB): domain Bacteria; phylum Planctomycetota; class Planctomycetia; order Gemmatales; family Gemmataceae; genus JAKOSN01. The sequence goes on along the minus strand of JAKOSN010000160.1, from coordinate 32,356 downwards.
TTCTGCACTCCAAGCAGGCGTGGTGGGCGCGCTTTGAGTCGCGAGCGCTGGGCACCCCGGAGTTGCCGCGCAAGGCGATCATCGAGCCAGAGCTCGAAATCGACGAGAATCACCGGGGCTATCACGCCCCCTACGGCCAGAATACCGAGGGCGTGAGTCGGCTTCCCTTTGTCCGCGTCTTCAGCCTCGACACCAAGAGCTACGTCTACGCCGACGTGGAGGATGTGGCCCTGTACGAGTACGACAAGGAAGCAATGGGGCGCCTGCACCTCCCGAAGGATATGCTCACCATCCTGACGCGCGTCTTCAACACCCCCGTGGAAGGGCTCTTTGGCGATCTGATCAAGGGGAAGCATGGAGGGGTGGTCGTCCTGGCCTGTGGCAATCCCGGGGTGGGGAAGACGCTCACGGCGGAGGTCTACGCCGAACAGACCGAGCGCCCGCTCTATGTTCTGGAACTGGGCGAACTGGGAACAAACGTCGCCCAGGTGGAGGAGAACCTCAACCGCGTTTTCACCCGAGTGGCGCGCTGGAACGCTGTCTTGCAGTTCGACGAGTGTGAAATCTTCCTGACCCAGCGCGGGGAGGATCTCGAACGCTCGGCGATCGTCGGGAGTTTCCTGCGCCTGCTCGATTACTACCAGGGGATTCTCTTCCTGACCACCAATCGCGCTCAGGTGCTCGACCATGCCGTGCGCAGCCGGGTGATGTTGAAACTGGAGTATCCCGATCTGGATCGTCAGGCTCGTAGTGTCATCTGGGAAACGATGCTGACTGCGGCAGGGATGCGTCTGGTGGATGGCTCGGTGCAGGAATTGGCAGAGGCCGACATGAACGGCCGCCAGATCCGCAACCTGACGCGCCTGGCCAAGATCCTGCATCCGGAGGGAACCATCACCCTGGAACAGATGCGCAGCGTCCTCCGTTACGGGTGTACCTGAGACCCCCGTGTCCGTTTCGCGCCGCGTCCCAGCCGCGGCGCGAAACAGCGGAGTGATGTTTGCATCTCCTCGGCCCTGTGCGATAATCAACCTGCCACGAGCACCCCGCGTGCTGCCTCCCAGGAGCATGGGCCGATCATGGAAGCCGGATCACGCCAGCGCCCCCCCAGCACCACTCTGGAGATGGTTCTGGGGTGTCTTGTTTGTGTGGTTTTGACAGTAATTTTGCTGGGTTTGGCGGGCACGCTCGGCTACTGGGTCGATCAGTGGTGGGGCGTGGTGTTTGGGATTGGCGGGTTGTTGCTCCTGTCACTGGGAGCGGTCCTCTGGCTGCTGGGTCGGGCCGCACGGGTGCAGACAACGGGGAACCTCTCCGCCCATCCGGGAGCCGAGTGGGGGTCCTGGCGGGATCTTGCTCAGGGGCACGGCGACTGGGACGACCAGGACAAACCGCACGGTTTGTGGCAGTGGCGCACCCCCGCGGGCACCTTGCTGCAGGAGACCGAGTATGTCCACGGCATCAAGGAAGGACGGGAGACGCTCTTTTATGTCAACGGCCAGCCCGAGTGTGTCGGGGAGTATCTGGGCGGGGCGCGCACCGGTTGCTGGCAGAAGTGGTATCGTGAGGGGCAACTGGCCGAGGAACGCTGGTTTGTTCACGATCAGGAAGAAGGGTTGGCCCGGAGCTGGTATCCCAATGGCGGACGTGGCGAGGAGATCAACTACGTTGGGGGGCAGCGTCAGGGGCTGGCTCGTTTCTGGCACGCCAACGGGGAACTTCGCGAACAGGGAGAGTACGTCCTGGGGGAACGTCACGGGCGCTGGCAACGCTGGCATGGCAATGGTTTGCTGGCCAGCATTGAGCACCGCAACGAGGGACAACTGCATGGCAAGTGCAGCAGCTGGGATGAACAAGGGCAGCTGCGCGAACAGGTCTCCTTTCGAGGTGGCGAAAAACATGGCGGAGAGATGCGCTGGCATGTCAACGGGGTGAAGGCATTCGCCGGGGGCAATCGCCGCGATCGCGCGCATGGCAAATGGTGTACGTGGGATGACCAGGGCCATCTGCTCAGCGAGGTCCACTATCACCGGGGGCAGTTGCACGGCTCCTGGCGGCGTTGGTATTCGGACGGGCGGCTCGCGGTCGACGCCCACTACGCACGCGGGTTGCTGAACGGGGGGTGGGCGGAATATCGTCCCGATGGCACCCTCTGGTCGACCGTGCATTTTCGTCATGGGGTTCCCCTGGAACGAGGAGTGTTGCGTTTTCGCGATCCGCAGACACCCGCACCCGCGCACACAGCGCGGAGGTGGCGCCTTCTGTACTGGGCCGTGGTGCTTCTCCTCAATCTGGCGCTCCTTGTGCAAGCGCCGGCCATGCTGGTTGGGATCCTGGCGCTCCTTGGGGTGATCACCATTCACGAGTATGGGCATTATCTCGCCGCGTGGCTGGTGGGCATCCCGATCAAGATCTTCCGCGTTGGGGCTGGTCCCGTGTTGACGAGTGTTCAACTGGGCGCCACACGCTTTGAGTTGAGCCTGCTTCCGTTCTGGGGTTATGTGTTGCCCTACGAGTTGCGGCGAGGCCAGATTGCAGACTATCACGCTGCGCGCCGGGCGTTTCGGCGAGGCAAGGAGCCACCAGCGCCCCCCCTGGGTAACCCTTCGCGCCACGTTGCGTCCGAGCGGGTGACACGCCCCCGGCAGCTGGTGTTTTTGCTGGGGGGAGTCAGCTGCAACATTGCTCTGGCGCTTGTGTTTCTTTGCTTGACGGTCTATCTCCCGCCCTCGCGGGCGGAGCGTCGAACCCTTTACCTGGATTCCGTGGTAAGCCGCTGGCAAGAGGAGAAGCGAGAGCGCAGCGTGGTGCGAAGCGCGCGCATGGGCGAATTGCAGATCACGCTGAAACAGAAGGCAACGAGGACTCCCTCCCCGCTGACGCGCCAGCGCACGGAGGCACACATTCGTGCGGAGATTGCAGCTTTGCGGGCGGATCTGCGGCGTGTCGATGCCACCTTCCCCCAGATCTCCACCCTTCTCGCGGATCCACCCTCATCCGTGGATCGCCGGGTGCGCGAACCCCAGCCGAGGAAAGCACTGGCAAGTCGCTCAACGGAAGATATCTTGGCGCGATTGGGGGAGCCGATTCTCGAAGGCGACTGGAAAGAGGCGTTCACTTACTTTGCCGTCACCAACCTGGCGATTGCGCTGGTCAACCTGGTTCCCATTCCCCCGCTGGATGGATACAAGGCCCTGGTGGTATTTATCGGGCTGATCATCCGGCGCGATCTCCCCACGCGAGTGCGTGATTTCTTCAACGTGATCGGCTGCCTGTTCATGCTGGTCTTGCTGGTGCTGAGCGTGATCTCGCTCTTGCAGATGATCATCAACCATCTGCTTGGAATCGATCTCTTCCCTGTGCTCGAGTGAGGGCAAAACGCGAACCGGGGTGCAGGAGGAGAGTGGGTTGCTCCTCGAACACCCCGGTACGCGGGAACCGAACTCAGAGAACGAGGTTAACGATCCGTGGTCATGAAGAAATCGCGCGGACTGCGGGCATAGGGATGCGTGGTAAAGTTGGGAGATCCCCCCTCGCCTCCGGGACCACCACCCCCGCCGCCCGGCCCCCCGCCGCCCGGTCCCCCGCCCATGCCACCGCCCGGCCCCCCGCCGCCCGGCCCCCCGCCACCATATCCTCGCCCATTCTGGGGAGGAGGCAAACCGGGGACTCCTGGAAGATCAGGCAGACGAGGCATGCCGGCCAGACTCGGGCCATAAGGCGCGCCAGGAATAGAAGGCAAATTGGGCGGTCCCGCCTGTCCCGGGTAGGCATAAGGATTCCACGGCGGGACGCCAGGAGTCTGTCCACCCGGCCAGGGTTGCCCCTGAGCATATTGCTGCCAGGGCGGGACGTTCCACGACCCAGATCCCTGATAGCCCGGAAAACCAGGTTGTCCACCCGGACCGCCGGGCATTCCCTGGGCATAACCAGGCCCCCCCATCGCTCCAGGAGGCACCCCATAGGGACCACCCATGAAAGGAGGGACTCCTCCCTGGAACCCGGGATTCCCCCAGTTTCCTGGGGGCGTGCCATGAGGGGCGCCGGCAAACCCTGGCGCGCCGGCGAACCCTGGCGCGCCGGGGTAGCCCATCCCAGGAGCAGGCATTCCGCCGGGGCCATAGCCCAGGGCAGCGCCCTGGCCATACCCGTAACCGTACCCCTGGCCATACCCGTAACCATAACCCTGTCCGTACCCCGGTCCGCCACTGCCGGGCTGACAGCACCGGGAGGGAAGCAGGCCGTTAAACGGGAGATACGGCGGAACCAGATTGTAATTGGGACCGTAAATCCCTCCACAGCGATTGGTGCTGTAAAAACCAGGACCGCAGGCGTCGGGAGCACGCGGGTTGGTTGGAGGGCACGGGGGAGGGCAGACGCAGCCCGCACAATCGGCGACTGCGAGAGACGCACCGCCGAGCAATCCCAGCAGCGCGGTGAGGGAGGCAATGGTCGCTTTCACAGGCGACTCCTTTCGTTGAACTACTCCATGCAGCGGAGACACCGAGGGCCTCGCGTAGCAAGAGTAACCCACAACAGCCAGGAGTGCCGTTCGGGACAGGAGCGCCGGCGCGGAAATCTCGCCGGCCAGGGTGCAATGACAGGGAGGATAGCGGCTGTGCCAGAAACACCGCGTGCCACGGTCACTGCTTCCGTGCAGCCACCGTGGCACGAACTGGTCCTCAGAACACAGGTGAAGCGAGACGGACGGCTCTTAGTAGCCGCCACCGTAGCCACCCTGTCCGGCGACAGGAGGCCCACTCAAACAGCTGTTCGGCACCGCCCATTGCATGGTGGGAGAGACGAACACCGGCGCGTAATTGATGCGGCCCGAGCCGCCGTACGGTCCACAGCCGCCATTGATCTGGTAGCCGTGGTTCTTGTAGTAGGCCACCCAATCGATGTGGTCGAGGGCCGCATAGTAGTGCTTGAGCGCGTCATAGTAGTCGTGCCAGAACTTCTGCAAGCGCTCTTCCTCGGGCGTCATGCACTTGTTACGCTTGGCGAAGATGTTCCACCAGGGCTGATAGCCGCTGTAGCAGAGGCTCCCCCAGCTGGCCTTAGCTTCGCCGCCGCCGAAGCACAGAAGGCCGATCACGGCAAAGGCGATCAAGGCAAACCGTTTCATCGCGACTCCTTCCACTGGTTAACCTCGGATCCGTCCGTGGTTACGGGCACCCCCTGCAGGGCTTCGCGAACGCCGCACTCCGTTGCGCGTCGCCACGACCCGTTGTCATCCACGTGATGCGGTCTTGTCTCTGATACTACTGCCGCATCCAGCACATTTAGAATCGGCCATCCAGGCGCAAAAATGCGCAGAAAAGAATTTCTACTCTTCCTGGGGCAGACGCCCCGTCAGAAACAACCGCTACTATCCGCAAACCTTGAGCATCCTGTGCCTCCCATCCAGACTGACAACCGCTCGTGAAAAAGGAACACGAACGGGCACCCTCCCCTGGCCCGGGGGGAAGATGCCCGTTCGTGTCGCTCGGCCTGTCCGTGCTTAGCGCAGCAACTCGCGCTCGGCCGACTCGATCACCTCGCGCACGCGCAGGGTGCGCTCGCCGAGCAGCAATTCACCGTTGGACTCCAGCCACTGCCGGACCTTCTTTTCGGCGGCGACCGCGGTACTGTGGTTGCGCCCACCAAAGTGCTGGCCGATCTCGTTGTAGGCGCTCGCCGTGTGCTTCCGTGCCAGATACATCGCCACCATGCGCGGATGACTGACTGCCCACGCCCGCTGCTTCGATTGCAGCGCGCCGTTGGGCAAACGCAGCACCTTGCAGACCGCCAGATCGATATCGTCCAGCTTGACCACGCGCACGGCATGGCGCAGGAGTTCTCCCAGCGCTTCGCGCGCCAGCGCCATATCGATCGGCTTGCCCGCCACCCGGCTGAAGTGGCGCAGGCTATTCAGGGCTCCTTCCAGTTCGCGCACGTTACCCCGCAGCTGACTGGCCAGATAGCGGAGCACCTCGTCGGCAATCAGCACCTCCCCGCGCTGGCCGACCCGAGCACGCAGAAGCGCCAGGCGGGTGTCGCTGTCCGGAGGCATCAGCCCCCACACTGCCCCACCGAGCAGACGATCGGTGAGTTCGGGGGTGAAGTCGTCCGCCAGGCGCGGGTGGCAATCGCAGGTCAGCACCATCTGTTTGCCGTCCGACAACAGAACATCAAAGGTATGCAGGAACTCTTCCTGAGTCGCCTTCTTGGTGGCGAGGAAGTTCAGGTCGTCGATGAGCAAGGCATCGCAATCGCGGAAATATTTGCGGAATCCGCTCAGCTTGCCCAGGCGCATCGCCTGCACAAAACGGTTGGTGAAATCCTCGGCGGTCACATAGCAGATGCGCCAGTCGGGATGACTGCGCCGCAACCCCACATAGATTCCTTCGAGCAGATGGGTCTTGCCGGTGCCGACCGAGCCGTGCAGAACGAGCGGATTGCCGGACTCGCCCGGCGCCTCGACCACGCTGAGCGCAGAGGCATGCGCCACTCGATTGCAGGCGCCCACAACGAACTCTTCGAGCCTGCGCCAGCGCCGGGTGCGACGATGGTTCTGCATGTCGAAGAGAGTGCCGCGCGTCGGTTTCTCGGGTCGTGGTTGCGGGGGCGGTTCGGGAGCCGGGGGCTGTTGGCGCTTGGCGCTGCGCCCCGTCGGCGTGGGCTCCTCAGGGATCGGCTCGGGAGCGACCGGAGCGGTCTTGGCGCTGGCACGGGCGGTCCGAGTGGCCTGCGCTTTGGGGGCAGGCTCCTCCGGCCGCGCTTGCTTCGCTTCGGCCTGTTCCTGGCGCGCGGCCTGGAAGAGTTCGGGATCGATGGTGAAGCGTACTTGCAACGGTTGCCCGAAGACCTCTTCCGCCGCAGCTTCCACGGCATGATGAAACGTCTTGTGCAACCACTCTTCAAAGTGGCGATTGGGCACGCCCACGGTCAGCTGTTGTTCGTCCCAGCTGAACTTGGTGTGGCCTTCAAACCAGAGCTTGTAGCGTGGCTCCCCGATGCGCTGAGCAATGGCGTCTCTCAGTGCAGCCACGACCTTGCGGTCACTGGCGATCAACGGATCTACCTCCCCCCAACGCACCTTCCTGGCGTCAGGGTGCATGCGGAACAAGGTCGCAAGAGAGGATTTTTCGCCCCGCGGGAGGGAAGGCCCGACAAGGCGGATCCGGCTCGGAGTGTGGAAAGCTTAAACCGTGCGGCGCGACTTGCCAACCGATTTGCGCGCGAAGGGAGGACGATTCCTCCGGCGCGCGCCAGTACGCTCGGTAGAGCAACCCTGCTACACACAACATCCCCGTTTGCGCCATCTGCTCTGACCGTCCCAGGCTGCGCCGCCCGGCTCAGGAGGGCCAGATCGCCAGAAAGACATGGCGCTGATCGAAAGGCTCAAAACCGAGACGTCGATAGAGGTTCCACGCTGGCTGATTGCGTTCATCGACGGCGAGCTGAACTTCCGTCACCCCCTGAGCGTGTGCCGAACGGAGTGCACTGAGCAACAGTTCACGTCCCAGGCCGCGCCTGCGTGCCTCGGGAACGATCCCGGTGTACGCCACATCCCAGGTGCCTGTATCCAGGGGCGTCGCCAGCAAGACGCCCACCGGACGATCCCCGTCACAGGCCAGCCACCAGAATTCCGGCTCGAAGCGCCCCTCCGAGCGATGCCCCTCGAGAATCTGCTCCAGGGTGCGCACTCCGCTAATCTCCGGAAAATCGAGCGTTCCTTCATAGGTGCGCAGCAGGGTGGTATGGAAGCGTTCGTACACCTCCGGCCGATAGGGATGAATCGTCAAACGGGGAGGAGCACCCGCGCTCGGATTCGGAAGACGCTGGCAATGATGCAGATACCACAGCCGTGTCAGGTAGCGAAATCCGCCTCGTTCCAGCGCCTGGCCCTGCGTCCGTTCCTGCTCGGTGAGCAGCGCCTGGCCAAGCCGCACGCCCTGCTGGCGCAGCCAGGTGCTGGCCTGGCGGGTAAGGCGATCCTCCACGTCGATCTGTGCGGAACCGGCGCGGGCCTGAGGCGGCCAGACCAACCCGGTGGCTCCAGGGACGCGCATGCACACCAGCGCCCCAAGCAGTTGGTTGTCGCGCCGCGCCACAAACAACCCTTCGGGATCGAGGGCGCCCTCGCCCAGCAGCTGCAGGGCGCTCTGGACGCGCGTTCTCTGGACCAGGGGACTGCAACTCTGAAAGACGAGGCGAAATGCGCTCTCCCACTCCTCCGGCCGCGCCGGGGCGATCTCGACTGCCTCGGAGCCTGTGCATCGGTCCATTACTCGTCCCCGTTGGTGCTCCTGCCAAAGAGTTCACGGAACCCGGCGAGGTGCTGGCGAAAGAGATTCTGCAGGCGTTCTGGGTGGAGGTGGCCCGGCTCGCGAAACGCCAGCTGCAGCACCTCGCCATCACTGCGCTCCCCATTCAACCCTGGCTCGATCCCCAGCCCCTCGATCTGCGCCAGATTAAACTGCCCGCGTTTGCCAAGAAAGCGACAGATAAGAGCTTCATTGTCCTTGGTGCGCCATTGAGCCCAGCCACGCTTCACATCCGGCACGCGCAGGGTGATGGTATCGCGACTCTCCCAGGTCACTTCGACCTCGGGCACTGCCTTGCGCACCAGGGCCAGCAACTGGGGCAACACGCCCCGATCCCAGAGAACCTTCTTCCCAGCCGGGAACCCCTTGTCGCTGAGATGCCAGCGCTCGCCATTGACCTTCCAGGGCATGACATCCTCGGGGCGTGTCTGCAAGCGCTGAATGGTGGCGCGGAACGACGCGTTGGCTTTTTTCAGAAAGGCGTCGAACGCGGGAGTGGCGATTTCGCTCTGGCGGTGGACCAGCAACGTGACCGACTGCCAGGGGCCCTTGTGATTGGTCACCCAGACGCGTTCCTCGTTGCTGTAGACCTGGAGTCCTTCGGTCTCGTTGAGTGGTTTGATGCCGAGCGATTGGACCAGCTCGTTCTGGGTGAAGGTGTTTCGGCCCACCCGGAAGACCAGGCGCAACAGCCACTCTTGCCCGGTCATGGCGTGGAGGAACCACCCCTGGCTCTTGACCGGCGCAGCGATCTCGACTACCGAACGATGATTCCAGTTGGTGTCGCTGAACGGCCCGAGCTGGTGGATCTTCTCTTCCAGCCAGTCGAGGAGGGCGCCTTCCCAGCGAATCGCCTTCCCCTCCGTGGTGACGCGCTGCTGGGTGTGCCAGCGTCGCCCGTCGGCGGTCCAGGGCATGGCGGCATCCTGGCCCACCTTCTCCAGATCGATGTCGTCGGCACGTGGTGCTTCCAGGGCGAGCGGATCATAACGTTGTCGTTCGGCATACGGCCCCGCGGCCAGTGCCTCGGCCAGCAACGGAGCGGTGTGCGAGACGCGCTCGGGGGGAGCGACGCCAGGATCGAGGGCTCCCAGCGATTGCCACTGTCCGTGCACCACCGCCTCGGGCGTACCCTGCGCTACCACCAACCCTCCGCCAGCGCCGGCTTCCGGGCCGAGATCCACAATCCAGTCGGCGGTTTTCATCACATCGAGGTTGTGTTCCACCACAATGACGGTATTCCCCAGATCCACCAGGCGATGTAACACTTCGAGCAACTTCTGGATATCGTCGAAGTGCAGCCCGGTGGTGGGCTCATCGAGCAGATAGATGGTGCGCCCCGTATTGGGCCGTGCCAGTTCGGCGGCCAGTTTCACCCGCTGCGCCTCGCCGCCCGAGAGCGTGGGGGCGGCCTGTCCCAGCGACAGATAATCGAGGCCGACATCTGCCAGCGTTTGCAGCACCTTGCGAATCTTGGGAATGTTGCCAAAGAGTTCGAGCGCCTCACCCACGCTCATCGCCAGCACATCGCTGATGCTCTTGCCCTTGTAGAGGACCGCCAACGTTTCCGGGTTGTAGCGCTTGCCATCGCAGACATCGCATTCCACCCACACATCGGGGAGAAAATGCATCTCGATGCGCTTCTGGCCATTGCCCTCACACGCCTCGCAGCGGCCCCCTTCCTTGTTGAAGCTGAAGCGCTGCGGTTGATAGCCGCGCACCTTGGCCTCCGGCAGACGCGCGAACAGCTGACGCACCAGATCGAAGACGCCCGTGTACGTCGCCGGGTTGGAACTCGGGGTGTTGCCAATCGGGTCCTGATCGACGTTGATCACCTTGTCGATGTGCTCCAGCCCGAGCACCTCATCGTGCGCCGCTCCGGTGGTGTGGGCGCGATGGAGCTTGCGCGCCAGGGTGTTGTAGAGCACCTCGTGGACGAGCGAGCTTTTCCCCGAACCGCTCACCCCCGTGACCGCCACGAAACAGCCGAGCGGAAAGGCGACATCGAGATTGCGCAGATTGTGCTGGCGCGCTCCCTTCACAATCAGCAGGGGAGCATGCTTACCAACCTGCACGCGCCTTTGCGTGGGGATGGGGATCGCCTTCTTTCCCGAGAGATACTGGCCGGTCAGCGAGGTCCGGGCGCGCAGCACCTGTTTGGGAGTTCCCCGCGCGGTGATCTCGCCGCCGCGTTCCCCGGCGCCTGGCCCAAAATCGAGCAGATAATCGGCGGAGGCGATCACCTCGCGATCGTGCTCCACCAGCACCAGGGTGTTCCCCAGGTTGCGGAGTTTCTGCAAGGCCTGCAAAAGGCGGCGATTGTCACGCGGATGCAGGCCGATCGTTGGTTCGTCGAGAACGTAGAGCACGCCGGTCAACCCCGAGCCGATCTGGCTGGCCAGGCGAATGCGCTGCGACTCCCCGCCCGAGAGCGTCGGCGCTGACCGCCCCAACGTCAGATAGTCGAGGCCAACATCGACCAGGAATTGCAGGCGATTGATGATCTCGCGCAGCAACTCGCCCGCCACCTGTTGCTGGGCTCTGCTCAGCTTCAACCCCTGGAACAGGGTGAGCGTTTCCGCGAGCGGGAGTTGACAGAGTTCCTGGAGCGTTTTCCCCTCAAAACGGCTGGCGGCCGCATCGTCGCGCAACCGCGAACCCTGACATGTCAGGCAGGGCACCTCATCGACCAGGTGCGCCAGGCGCTGCCGATACACAAAGCTGACGCGCGCCGCTTCATCGAGTGCCGGGAAGAGGCCCTTGTACTGGAAACGCACCGGCGGAGGGGAAGCGGGAGTCTCGGCACTTCCCCTGCGCGAACGAGGGCGTTTCTCGGCAGGAGCCGGTTCATGCAGGGCGATCCACTCCTCGCCGCTCCCGTGCAGCAGGAGTCGCTGTTGCTCAGCGGAGAGTTCCTCGAAGGGCGTATCGAGCGAAAAGCCGCCCTGCCGGGCCAGCGCCTCGGCGAAGGGGAGAAACTCGCTTTTCTCACTCAGATCCGGCCATTCGCTTAGCGCCCCCTGACGCAACGAGCGTTTGACATCGCGAATGAGCAGCCCTGAGTTGGCACCTTTCTGTACCCCCAGGCCCTGGCAGGTCGGGCACCACCCAAGCGGACTGTTAAAGGAGAAGTGGTGCGGATTGAGACGCTCGAAACTGCGGCCACAGCGATCACAGGCGAAGTGCTGGCTGTATTTCTCCACGCGCCATTGTGGCTCCGCCTTCCCCTCCTCGACATGGGCCACGTGCATCACGCCGCGTCCCAGATCGAGCGCCGTTTCCACCGCATCGGCCACGCGGGTTCGCAGCGAGCGTGCCGCATCCCCGGTTTGCTGCCGAATCAGCACCCGATCGACCACGATTTCGACCACGTGCTGGCGGCGGTGATCGATGCTGGGCGGTTCATCCACGCTGTAGGACTGGCCATCGACGCGCAAACGAACGTATCCCCCCCGGCGAATCTCGTCCCAAAGAGTCTCGTATTTCTCCTGCCCTCGTCGTTCCAGGGGCGCCATCAGGTAGAGCTTGCTCCCCTCGGGAAGGCCGAGAATCTTGTCGATGATCTCATCGGCGGTCTGCGTTCCCACGGGGATCTGACACGCCGGACAGTACGGATGTCCCATGCGCGCATAGAGAATGCGCAGATAATCGTAGATCTCGGTCACCGTGCCGACCGTTGAACGCGGACTCTTGCTGGTCGTCTTCTGCTCGATACTGATGGCCGGTGACAGCCCGCTGACATGTTCCACACGCGGTTTCTGCATCTGCCCCAGAAACTGGCGGGCATAACTGGACAGGGATTCGAGGTAGCGGCGCTGGCCCTCGGCATAGATGGTATCGAGCGCCAGCGAACTCTTCCCCGACCCGCTTGGCCCGCAACAGACCGTCATCTGTTCGCGCGGGAGGTCCACGGTGACATTCTTCAAATTGTGCTGCTGGGCACCCTCCACGCGGAGCGATGCAATCTCCTCGACCACGCGGGCGCGCTTCCTGGCCTTCTTCCCGCCCGTGCGCGGCGGAGGCGTCGGCGGACCTTGCAGCACCTTCTGCAGCGCCTGCCCCGTGTACGACGAGGGACAGCGCGCCACCGCTTCGGGTGTACCTGCAATCACCATCGTCCCCCCGCCGCTGCCGCCCTCGGGTCCCAGGTCGATCAGCCAGTCGGCGGTCTTGATCACGTCGAGGTTGTGCTCGATCACCACCACGGTGTTGCCTGCCTCGACAAAGCCGTGCAGCACCTTGAGCAGTTTTTCGATGTCGTCGAAGTGCAACCCCGTCGTCGGTTCATCGAGGATGTAGAGCGTGCGTCCCGTGGCGCGCCGGCACAACTCGCGCGCCAGCTTGATGCGCTGCGCCTCGCCGCCCGAGAGCGTGGGCGACGCCTGTCCTAATTTGAGATAATCAAGACCGACATCATGCAAGGTTTGGAGCATGCCGCGAATGCGTGGCAGATTCTCGAAGTGCACGAGGGCTTCCTGCACATCCATTTCGAGCACATCGCGCACGCTTTTGCCCTTGTAACGCACCTGGAGCGTTTCGCGATTGAAGCGACGTCCCTCGCACACCGGGCACGTGACCCACACATCGGCGAGAAAATCCATCTCCAGGCGATTCGAGCCGTTGCCCTCACACGCCTCGCAGCGTCCGCCCGGCTTGTTGAAGCTAAAGCGCCCCGGCTTGTAGCCGCGTACCTTGGCCTCGGGCAACTCGGCAAAGCGGCTGCGAATCTCATCGAACACCTTGATGTATGTGGCAGGGTTGGAGCGCGGGGTGCGGCCGATCGGGGTCTGATCGATGTCGATCACCTTGTCCAGCAGTTCGGTCCCAAGGATGCTGTCGTGGGCGCCGACCAGGCGCGTGCGCGGAGCACCCGGCTCTTCCGTGTCGTCGTCCTCCCCAGCGCGCTTGCCGTAGCGCTGCAACAGCCCTTCCTTGAGGATGTCGTTGACGAGCGAGCTTTTCCCCGATCCGCTCACGCCGGTGACGCAGATAAAGAGGCCGAGCGGAAATTCCACGTCGATGTTCTTGAGATTGTGATGACGTGCGCCCCGGACCACTACCTTCTTGCCATTTCCCTGGCGGCGCTGCGCGGGGATGGGGATTTGCTTCTTTCCAGAGAGATAATGTCCGGTGAGACTCGCGGGGTGATGGACCACCTCGGCGTAGGAGCCGGCGGCCACCACCTGCCCGCCGCGTACCCCGGGGCCGGGGCCAAAATCGACCAGATAGTCGGCCGCCCGCATCGTGTCCTCATCGTGTTCAACGACGATCACGGTATTGCCCATGTCACGCAAGCGCTCCAGGCTGCGGAGCAGGCGTTCATTGTCGCGCGGATGGAGACCGATACTTGGTTCATCGAGAATGTAGAGGACGCCCACCAGTCCGCAGCCAATCTGCCCCGCCAGGCGAATACGCTGGGCCTCTCCGCCGGAGAGCGTGGGTGCACTGCGATCGAGCGAGAGATAGTGCAGACCGACGTTGAGCAGAAAGCCGATGCGTCCGCGAAGTTCCTTGAGCACCTCGGCGGCGATGGTGTGTTGCAGCGGGGTGAAGCTTTTTTCCAGGGCGCCGTCCACGGGAGCGAGCCATGCGCCCAGATCCCCGACCGGCATGGCGCACGCCTCGACCAGTGTCTTCCCGCCCACGCGCACCGCGCGGGCCTGGGGATTGAGTCGTTGCCCCTGACACGACGGACAGCGCATGATGCGCATGTATTTTTCGAGTTGCAGGCGGCGCGGGCCGGCGGCTGTCTTCTTGAAACTGCTCAGCAGTTGCGGCACGATCCCTTCCCACTGCCCACCATGCTTCCACACACTGCCGCCACGTTGCTTCCATTCAAAGGTGATGTGCGTCGATCCGCTTCCCATCAGCAGCAGTTGGCGATGGGCTTCCGGCAGATTTTTCCACGGGGTTTTCAGATCGATAGTGAGGGTTTTTGCCACCCCCTCGAAGATGTGGCGGCGCCAGCGGCCCATCCCGGGGAGTTTGCCCACAAGGGGAATCGCCCCGTTGTAGAAGCTCAGATTGGGATCGGGCACCAGCAAATCGGGATCGAAGGAGTAGCAGGTGCCCAGGCCGTCGCACTCCGGACACATCCCGTGTGGACTGTTAAAACTGAAGAGTTGTGGGGAAGGCGGCTCGTAGCTCTTGTTGCAGGAAGTGCAGGCGTAGTGCGCTGAGAGGAGAATATCCTCGCTCGTTTGCGGTTTGGTGTCGCCGCTGTCGTCCGCCGCACTCGCTGGTCGCTCCACGGCGACAATCAGGGACCCCTCGGAGAGCGTGAGCGCTTGTTCGATGGCCTCGGCCAGGCGCGAGCGAATCTTGTTTTCCAGTTTGAGGCGATCGATCACAATCTCGATATCGTGCTTGATGCGGCGATCGAGCTTGAGATCATCGGTCAGGCGCACCACCTGCCCATCGACGCGGGCACGGACAAAGCCGCGCCGGAGCATCTCGTCAAAGAGATCCTTGTACTCGCCTTTTTGCCCGCGCACCACGGGCGCCAGGATAAGAAATCGCGTCCCCTCGGAGAGCGCCAGGATGCGGGCCAGGATCTGTTCGCGCGTCTGGGCTGTGATGGGCCGTCCGCACTGGGGACAATGTCCCTGGCCGACCCGGGCATAAAGGACGCGCAGATAGTCGAGAATCTCGGTGATGGTGCCGACGGTCGAGCGCGGGTTGCGGCCGGCGGTCTTTTGCTGGATACTGATGGCAGGGGAGAGACCGGCGAGGAAATCGACATCGGGCTTTTGCAGCTGGCCCAGAAACTGGCGCGCGTAGCTCGAGAGCGATTCGACATAGCGGCGCTGGCCCTCGGCATAAAGGGTATCGAACGCGAGGGAACTCTTGCCCGACCCGCTGACGCCCGTGAAGACGATCAGTTGATTGCGCGGGAGTTCCAGATCCACATTGCGAAGGTTGTGTTCGCGGGCGCCACGAATAATGATGTTGCTGTTATCCATAACGGGCCCAGAACTCCTGACATGATCGATAATGAAACTTCTTCCAGTATACGGATGTCTGCCTGAGGGGGGAAGCGCAGCAAGAAGGCGGAGCCCAACAGGGGCTGTGCATCAGCGATCAGCGAAGGTCCTTATCTTGACACCGTTGCCCGAATGCACAACAATCCGTCCATCTTTACAGGAGGCGGGTGATGCTGCACACGATGTTCAGCAGAGGATTGCGACGCGCGCTGACCACGCGGGCTCTGGTGCTGTTCCTGATGGGAGGAGTCACCCTCGTCGGGGTGGCCGGCGTCTGTTTTCTCAAGTGTGTCGCGGCTCCTGCTCCTCAACCGCAAGCGCCGCCTCCTCCCGAAGCACGGCCGTCGACCGCGCCAAACACCAGGGCGCTGGTCAAGGGGGTCGAGGCGATCAAGCCGGGGACGGTGGTTGGCGAAACGGCTCCTTCGGGGTGGTCGCATCTGCTCCTGAAGAGTTATCCGCGCCTGGATGAGACCGAAAAGAAAAAGGTCAACGGGCTGACCGCGAGCCTGGCGCAGATCGTCACCACGGTGAGCGTGGCGGATGTCCAGGCCACGCAGGTTGGGAATCAGAAGAAGTATGTGCTGGCCCGGATCGGGATTGGCATCGCCACCGCCATTCGAGGCCGCGATACCATCGTCGATCCAGATACTCACGAGCGTCTGGGGGCGAACCTGGGCATCCTGGGAGCACAGGTCCTGGCCGAGGTGCACAAGAAGGTTCAGGAGATCCGCCTGGTCGCGGTTTCACGCACCACCGCCATCTACGATACCCCGGCCTTCATGCAAAAGGGACGGGGTCATGCCGAGGTTGTCCTGCGTTATGCGGTGATGGTAAACGAGGACACCGGGCAGGTGGACACCCTGGTCTGGCGCATCGATCGGAATGGGCGCACCTACGAGGGGACCGTGGGGCCGATGGAATGGCTGCCCCCCAACAAGATCATGACGACGATGATGCGGGTGGATCTCAACGAGTTCACGCTGGGGATTCCCTCGGACAAGGCTTTTGCGATTTTGAAGATCCCTGAAGGAAAGAAACAACTCGTGATTCCCGAGGCGATTCGGAAGATCGCGGGGCAGGATCGGCTGGCCGTGGACGAAGCGCGCCTGCTCGATGGCAAGTTGCGCGAACTGGTGAAATAGCTGTTCTGCACGCCTCAGTCGGGCGCGCTCTCCTTCGAGCGTGGCGAGGCCGGGGCGCGGGTGAGGAGGCCCGCCTCTTCAAGCTGGCGCGCCGCCCAGCGCAACTGGCGCGCGAGTCCCATGAGCAGACCCAGTTCCATCGCCGTCGGTTGGGCGCGCGCGAGCAGATGGCGCACACCATGCATCAACTGGTCGGCCTTGTCGCCGTGGAGGTAGCGGATCTCTTCCAGCGCAATGCGCAACTCCTGGCAGATACGATCGAATGCTTCAAAGGGCGCGGGCGGTTCGGTCAGAATGGGGGAACGCACTCCCTCACGTCGGCGCCAGGCGCTGCGCAGTTCATGCAGGCAGATGGTGACCGCCTGGGCAAGATTCAGCGCGGGGTAGTCTGCCTCCGCATCGATGTGAATGAGGAGGTGGCAACGCGTCACCTCCTCGTTGAATAACCCGGTTCGTTCCGGTCCAAACACCAGCGCGATCTTTCCCTGGTCCAGCCCCGCGAGCAGACGCGGCATGATCTCATGGGCAAAACCAACGGTGTGACTGCGCAGCAATCCGCCCAGCCGCGCCGAGGTCGCAGCAACCAGATGACACCCCTCCAGAGCCGCGCCCAGATCCGACACCACGCGGGCGCGTTCGAGGATCGCCTCGCCATGGGTGGAGAGCTGCCGCGCCTGAGGATCGCTCGGCGATGCCTCGGGAGAGACCAGCACCAGGTCATCGAGTCCCAGGTTGCGCATGATGCGCGCCACCGAGCCGAGGTTGCCCGCCACCTGAGTGCGCACCAGTACCACGCGGGCATTGTGGAGGAGCGGTCCATCAGTCACGGCGGGTCGGCTCCTGATGGCGTAGCACCTTGCCAGCATAGATCTTCGTGAAGACCCCCTCCTTGATCGCCAGCTGGCCATTGACAAAGAGGTAGCGCACCCCGGTTGAGTACTGATGCGGCATTTCAAAGGTCGCCACATCGCGGAATTTGTGCGGATCGAACACGACCACATCGGCATGGTACCCCTTGCGCAGATAGCCGCGTTCGGGAAGACGCAGAATATCCGCGGGCAACCCCGAGGCGGAGCGGATCGCGTGTTCGAGCGAAATCACCTGATCCTGGAGGGCATAACGGCCGATTTTGCGGGGGAAACAGCCATAGCTGCGCGGATGCGGCACCGACACCTCGTCGGGGACGCGGGCCGAGCCATCGCTGGCGGTTGCCACAAACGTCTGTTTCATGATCTGGCGCACATCTTCCTCGCTCATGCCAAAATTGACGATGCCGGCGCCACCATTGCGTTCAATCTCCAGCACCAGATCGACGACGTTCTTCTTCTCGGTCCGGGCGAGTTCGGCCAGGGTCTTGCCGCTCCACTGCGGGTTCGGTTTGTACGAGGCCAGGCGAATGCGTGCGCCACCGTCCTTGTCCTGCAGATTCGCCTCGATACCTCGGCGAATCAGTTTCTCCTGCTCGGGATCCTTGAGCCGTTCGAGGAAATCCTTGGCCGATCCTTCGCGAAAGCGCGTGGGAATCAGCGTGGCGGAGAGCGAGGTACTGCTGGCGATGTATGGATACTGGTCCGCCGTCACCACCTGTCCTTCCTTGCGCGCCCGGAGCACCATCGCGATCTGGTCCGCCGACTTCCCCCACGCTTTCTGCCCAGAGGCTTTCATGTGCGAGATGTGCACGGGCACGCGGGCCTCGCGCCCGATCGTCAACGCCTCCTCGGTGGCGGCCAGCACGCCCGTGCCCTCGTTGCGAATGTGGCTGGCGTAAAGGCCGCCGTGGCGACTCACCACGCGCGCCAGGGCGATGAGTTCGTCGGTTTTGGAGTAGGTGCCGGGATTGTAGATTAACCCCGTGGACATGCCGTAGGCGCCATCCTTCATCCCCTGGTCCACGAGCGCTTCCATCCTGTGCAGTTCCTGGGCAGTCGGCGGACGATTGACATTGCCCATCGCCTTGCGCCGGACGGCATTGTGCGGAACCAGGTGAACGACGTTGCTGCCAATCCCCGTGTCTTCCATCTTCTTGAAGTAGGCAGCAACGTCGATTGGGCCAGCGCCGCAGTTGCCTGTGACAACCGTCGTCACTCCCTGTGTGAGATAGTTCAGGTTGGCTCGGGTCTTTGTCTGTGTCATGGCATCGTCACTGTGGGTGTGCAGGTCGATGAACCCCGGCGCGACGATCAAACCCCTGGCATCGATCACCACTGGCTTCCCTTCGACCTGGACCATGCCAAGCGCGACGATTCGCTCACCGCGAATGAGCAGATCCCCCTTGACGGGCGGTTTGCCACTACCATCGTAGATCGTTGCGCCGCGGAGCAGATAGCCGTCGGCCGCACGCGCTGGCTCCTCGGCCAGGACACGCGGGGCCATCAGGAGCGGCAGGAGTAGCATCAGAAAAACGAACCCGTGCTGACGACGAACCGCAGGTGCAACAGCAATCATGACAGGGGTCTCGCAGGAGTGGGGAAAGCACACGTTCGCTGACTGTACCACAGCGCTCCGCCGTTGTCAGCAAACAGTCGCGCCGGGTTGTCGGGGCACTTCCACGGGTTATCTCTGGGTGCGCTCCTCGCGTGTTTTTCCGGTCCAGAGATAGTTCGC
This sequence comes from Planctomycetota bacterium, assembly GCA_029777335.1. GTDB lineage: Bacteria > Planctomycetota > Planctomycetia > Gemmatales > Gemmataceae > JAKOSN01. The sequence goes on along the minus strand of JAKOSN010000160.1, from coordinate 13,312 downwards.
CAATCCCAGGAGAGCGAACCCGACCATCGCCACAAGGATCTGCCCCACCAGTTCGGGGAGAACCTCGAACGGTCGACCCAGTCCAAGATCCTGCCACTTCGTCGCCAGCACCAGACAACCCGCGATTGGCACCACGAGCAGGACCGCGAGCACGCGTCGGAGGAGACCGGGTTTTGCGGTTGGCGGAGGTGGCGGCACGGCATCGGGAGGAGTGGAAGCGGGGGAATCGCCCGGCGCGACATAGCCACAGCGACAGCGCGTTCGTCGGTCCTCAAAGAGCCCACACTGCGGACACTTGCTGAACGAGGTCATGGGGAGTGAGCCTCAGCAACGGTCGCGCCTGAACAAATGGAAGCCGCGCAGTGGCTGAACTCCGGAGCAGTAGAGGATTCGCTGATCTCCTGGCGGCGAGGGAGTTCCGTGCACAGGCGGTGATCGAATCAGAAATTCTCTGGATTGCACCATGCATGCGACGAGTTGGCAAGAGAAAAGACCCCCTGCGCACGCGCGCACACTCTCCTGGCAAGGGATCCGGGCGCGGTCGGCTCCGCAGTCTGTCTGGACAGAGGGCCCGCTGGTGAAGTACGCTGGGCGATGTTCCGGGGGCGCGCTGGGGCCATTCGATCCTGTCGCGCTCTGCCCCTGGCCTCTCGGCATGGACGACAGCACAGACGAGCACGCCGCCGATGATTCATCCATGGAGGGATGATCAGATGCTGCTTCACCTCGTCCTTGCGCTGTTCTCTTCGTTCGCTCCCCACGCCGCCCTGCCCTCTGATGCCCACGGGGATCCGCTTCCCTCCGGGGCGAAGGCCCGCCTGGGAACGCTGCGCTGGCGCCATGCTCACCCCGTGACCGCCCTGGCGCCCTCTCCGGACGGCAAACGCTTCGCCTGTGGCTGTGAGGAAGGCAGTATCTACCTGTGGGAATCTGCCACCGGCAAGCGACAGCAGATCTGGACACGCAAGGGACAGAAGGTGCGGCAACTGCTGTGGTCGCACGATGGCACCTGGCTCTTCTCGGCCCACGAGGGCGGACTGGTGCTGAAGTGGGCGCTGGCGACCGGCAAGGCTCAGGTGTTCGGCGAATTCAACTCGACCACGTTGCTGGCGCTTGCTCCCGACGGGCGCACCCTCGCACTCGGGGAGGGATCGGGGATGGTGCGCTTGTGGGATCTCCTCCAGGAGAAGGAGATCAGCGCCTGGCAAGAACAGAGTTCGATGATTGCCACCCTCGCCTTTAGCCCGGATGGGCAGTTGCTGGCCTGGGGCTACCACAGCGGGAGCTTCTCTCTGATAGCGCTGAAAGACCCCGCGAAGCCGCGCGCCTTTCGTGCCCCGAGCGACGGTGTGGGAGCGATCGGAGATCTGGCCTTCTCGGCGGATGGGAAGACCATTTATGCGGCGCAGGTGGATGCCGATCGCTCGCGCTTGATCGTGTGGGATGTCGCGACCGGTACCCAGACCCGGGTGGAGGAGCGCATGCCCGCCTGGCTGCAACTGTCTCCCACGGGGGCGAGTTTCCTTGGTCTCAAGGACGGTGTCTGGGGGATCTGGGATACGGAGAGCGGCAAGAAACGTTGCACCTTGAAGGTGCCTGCGGGGATGCAGATGGCGGCCTTCAGCGCAGATGGCAAAACCCTCGCCATTCTCGGGCGCACGAACTCCCTGTCGTTCTGGTCGACGCGCACCGGCGCGGCCCAGGGAACCGACAACGCGCCGTCCACCCCCGTGCGTCAACTGGCCTTCACCCGAGAGGGGAAGCAGCTGATCGCCTTGCACGAGGAAGATCGCAATATCCTCTTCTGGGATCTGAAAACGCAACAAATTGGTAGGATACTGACGGATCCCGCCACGAACCCGAGTGCCTTTGCTCTGGCGCCAGACGAGACAACTCTGGCCAGTGCGGTGTCGGGGGGGACCGTTCGCTTCTGGCCGCTGGTCTCCGGGAAGAAAGCAACGGCGGCCACGTGGGGAACCGGGAAAATCTGCTCGCTCCATTACACCGCAGATGGCAAGGCGCTTCTCACCAGTGGCGGGGTGGTCGATCGCGGGATGAACTCGAATTCCACCCCGCCGGAGTTTCACCCGAAGGGGCGCGTGTGTCGCTGGCAGATCGAGTCGGAACGCTGGCAGGAAATCCACGGCGACGGCGAGATTCACGGCTGCCAGGTTGTCACCCAATGTGAACTCTCCAGCGATGGGCAGTTGGCAGCCTCGGATCGCAACGAGAATGAGATTGTCCTCTGGCATCCACTGAGTGGGCGCCTGCTCGGCACGCTGGAGAAGGTCCAGGGGCACCTGACGGCATTCACGCTGGCGGGCGACGGCCGGCTGGTGGCGGGAACCGTGGGGGATTCGATCGCGTTGTGGGAAACAGCGACCGGGAAACTGCGCGCCCGCTGGTGGCAAACCTCGGAGTGTACCCCGGTGGCGGTCCGCTTTTCGCCCACGGGGCAACTGCTGGCGGTTGGCACCAAACAGGGCGAGGTGCGCCTGTACGATCCTCTGAGCGGAAAGTGTTTGCAGCGCTGGCGTGGGCATGAGGGAGCGGTCACGCGCCTGGCGTTTGGCCCCGCGGGCGATCTGCTTGCGTCGGGGGGAACCGACAGTGCGATTCTGCTGTGGCCAGTGCCAAGGTTCCCCGCGCGCTCCACTTCCTCACTTACCCCCGCGCAGTTCGCCACGCTGTGGCAGGAACTTGGAAGTGCCGACGCCGGGCAAGCTCAGCAGGCCATGGTCCGCTTGCGTGGCGATCCCGCCCGTTTGCTTCCCTATCTCGAACAACGCCTGCATCCTGATCGCGAGGGGCCGGCGGTCGCCCAGGTGCAGCAGTGGTTCAAGCAACTCGACGATGACGATTTCGAGATCCGCGAACAGGCCCTGCGCGAACTCAGGAAACATGCGCCGCGCATCGTCCCTTCGTTGCACCAGACTCTGGGCCAGACCGATTCGGTGGAGGTGCGTGCCCGGGTCCAGGCGGTGTTCACTCAGCTGGAGAAACACTCCCTGGCTCCGGAGGAGTTGCGTCAGGTGCGCGCCATCGAGGTGTTGAACCAGATTCCCACCCCGGCGTCGCGCGATCTGCTTGGCAGACTCGCCCGCGGGTATCCCTGGTCTCCGCAGACACAGGCGGCCCAGGCCACGTTGTATCAGCGTCCGCCGTCCACTCCCCGCTGAAGCTACGTCGGGATGGTCTGCTCCTTGTGCCAGGGCACTTCGTGTGCTCAGCTTCGGGGTGCGCCGGGAGCTGCATGGCGGTCGGCACTGGTCCCATTCTTTCACTGCGATTTTTTCTCCTACCGAGATTGTCACCGCCCAGGAAGGCCGCTATGTTTGGTGGTGGGTTGGGGCTGGTTGAAACCGAGACTTGACCTACGGTGATCCGCCGTGGACGCAGATGACGACACCTTTGCTTCCCAGACGCACGCACCCAGCTAGCTGAACGGCGAACGACAAGGTTGGCCAGGTCAGTCAGGTAGAAGAGGAGGCGGAGGGGAAGGAGTGGCCGGTAGATCGGAAGTCGGTACAACCAGCTCCACCCGTATATATCTTTTCCTGGGGCAGCCATTCATGCACCCCGCACCTGTTCCCCCTGGTGTTGATTATCTTGCGACTGCAACGGGTCTGTGCTACGTCGTCAATCCCAACACAGGGTGGATTGAGATTGCACTTGGACCAAACTCCACCCCATTCGATTTGGGCAACACGCTTGTAACTGGTGAGATCACTCAGGCAGCCCCTCCAGTGATCGAGCCGCCGGTGACAACCGAGATCACCACGCCGGAAATGAGCGCTCAGCTCGACTTTCCCACCAAACCCGAGCCGGAACTGGACTACACGGAGCGCATCGATCATCTGGGGGCGGGCGTGTCGGACTGGCTGGGGCAGGAACATAGCGCAGTGCGGAGTTTGCAGCGGGCGGGGCTGCCGGTGCTCGCCAGCGCGGCAGATCTGGCCCGGGCGCTGGGAATCAGCATGTCGCGACTGCGCTGGTTGGCCTATCACAATCCGCGCGCCACGCGCATTCACTATGTGTTGCGCGAGGTGAGAAAAAAGAGCGGGGGAACGCGCCAGTTGATGGCACCGTTACACACCCTCGGTCGCGTGCAGCGCTGGATTCTCGACAACATTTTGCGCCCGCTTCCGGTCGACCCGGCTTGCCAGGGATTTCACCCAGGGCGGAGCATCGCCAGCAATGCGGCGGTTCATGTGGGACAGGCTGTTGTCATCAACATGGACCTGAAAGACTTCTTTCCTGGGATTTATTTTCCGCGGGTCCGGCGCTTTTTCTTTCAACTCGGCTATTCGGGGGCGGTCGCCACCATTCTCGCGCTCCTTTGCACCGAGGCACCACGTCGACAACAGGGCCCGGAATCGCAGCGGCTCTATCTTGCTCTGGGGCCGCGTGGACTCCCTCAGGGCGCCTGCACCAGCCCCGCGCTCGCCAACCAGATTGCCCGCTCTCTGGATCGTCGCCTGACGCGACAGGCGCGTGCCATGGGGTTTCGCTATACTCGCTATGCCGATGACCTCTCCTTCTCGGGCGACGAGGGTGCCCTGCCGCAGATCGGTTCGCTGATCAGCGCGGTGCGTTCCATCGCGACCCTGGAAACCTTTACCATCAACGAGGCGAAGACGCGCATTCAACGTCGCCACCGCGCCCAGATGGTAACGGGGCTGGTGGTCAATGAGCGTGCCAGCGTGGCGCGCCACGAGATTCGTCGGCTTCGGGCCATCTTGCACCGGGCGCGGTTCGAGGGGCTGGAAGCGCAAAATCACGAGGGGCACCGCTCTTTCCTCGCGTGGCTGCGCGGGAAAATTGCGTTTGTCTCAATGGTGCGGCCCGATCTCGGCACACGAATGCAAACCGAGCTGGAGGCGTTGCTCGCCTCTCGGGGAACAACATGACCACGTCTGCACCTGCGGTTGTTTTGCTGAGCGGAGGACTTGACTCCGCGACCGCGCTGGCCGTGGCCCAGCGCGAGGGGTTTGACTGCCACGCCTTGACCCTCGCCTACGGTCAGCGGCACACGATTGAAATCGAGGCGGCTCAACGCGTCGCCCAGGCGCAGCAGGTGCGCGATCACCGCATCCTGACGCTTGACCTGCGCGCCTTTGGCGGATCGGCGTTGACTGCCGATGTCCCGGTCCCAACCGATCGAACTCTGAACGAGATGAGTGCTGCGATTCCGATCACCTATGTCCCGGCGCGCAACACCGTTTTTCTGGCGCTGGCGCTCGGGTGGGCAGAGGTGCTCGGGGCATTCGATATCTTTGTAGGGGTAAATGCGGTCGATTATTCAGGCTACCCCGACTGTCGGCCCGAGTTCATCGCCTGTTTTGAGCAGCTGGCCAATCTGGCGACGAAGGCGGGGGTGGAAGGGAGGGGGCGTTTTCGCATCCATGCGCCACTTATTCATCTGACCAAGGCGGAGATTATCCGGCTGGGGACGAATCTGGGTGTGGATTATCGGCTCACACACAGTTGCTACGACCCGGCGCGCGATGGCTCTGCCTGTGGGCGCTGTGATTCCTGTGTGCTACGGCACGCGGGGTTTGTCAGTGCCGGTTTGCCCGATCCGACACGTTATCAACACTCGCCCGCCTGATCGATTTCCAGGAGACAGAGCGATGTCACAACCGCTCGTGGAAGGGCGCGATTACTATCTTGAGAACGGCCTGTACGTTTTCACGGCCTCCTATCTGGAACAGCGCGGCTTTTGCTGCGAGGCGAACTGCCGCCATTGTCCCTATCATGGGGGCCGTTTCACGCGGGCTGAAATCCCTCCGTCTGACCAGAAATCCACGAAAAACACCCCCCCCAGTAATTGACAATTGACTGTCACTATTCTCAACCCCTCGCGTTGAAGCTCACCCTTTTCCTGGCAGTGACACTCTCGGGCCTCTGCCGTGTTCCTGGTTGCCACCTCCACGAGACGCCATCCTCAGCACCAGCAGAACCACCCAATCTCGCCGCGACGGAAAAATGTTGTGCCGGTGCTGGCTTCTGCTTGCAGTACTATCATGGAGGAACCGTTTTTGGGAGAAGGCGATGAGTCTTCGTAGCGTCTCGTTCCTGCTCCAGTTCATCCGCCAGTTCTCGGCAGCCAATCTCGGCGATGTGGCCGACGAGCAGCTATTAGTGCGCTTTGCCGACGGCCATGATCAGAACGCCTTTGCCACGATCCTCCTGCGCCATGGACCGATGGTGCTTCACGTGTGCCGACAGATTCTGCGCAACACGACGGATGTCGAGGACGCCTTTCAGGCGACATTCCTGGTGTTCGTTCGCCGTATCCGATCCATCCAAAGACCGGAACGGTTGGCGGGGTGGCTCTACGGGGTGGCCTATCGCGTTGCGACTCGGGTGCGGATCCGCATCGCGCGCCAGCGGTCGCGTGAACAGGTCGTGGCAGAACTCGAAGAATGCGCCCTGAACTGTCCTTCGGCTGCCTCGGACCACTGGTATCTGGTCCACGAAGAGGTGAATCGGCTTCCGGAGAAGTTTCGTCAGCCGATCGTCCTCTGCTATTTCCAGGGGATGAGCCGAGAGGAAGCCGCGCGCCAGTTGGGATGGACGGAAGGAGCCATCAAGGGAAGCCTGGAGCGTGGCCGCGACCTGTTGCGGAGCCGACTCCTGCGCCATGGCCCTCTTCTCGCAGGCTTCCTCCCCGCCGTGGCGCGAGGAGCGGAGTTGCGGACCCTCCCGGCACCTCTGTGCACCTCAACCGTGGATGCAGCGGTGCGCGTCGCTAGCGCCACGGCTCCCCTCGTCGACGGCGTTTCTCAAAGTGCACTTTTACTTACCGATGAGGTGCTTCGAACGATGCTTCCCACCAAGCGGATCCTGACGACCGCGTTCCTGGTATTGCTGGGACTCGTGATTCCTGAAGCCTGGATCTACTCGCACCAGCCGACGCCTCCCGGAGTGGGCCTCGCGGCGGGTCTCACCCTGTTCCACTCCCCTGGCTGTAACACAAGTCACGACGTTCCCGTAACGGATCCTAAACAATCGGCCGCAGCGCCGGATCCACAGCCACAGCCTGGTCATCTGCTTTATGCCGCGGCCTACTCACGGGATGGCAAGTGGCTCGCTCTCGCTCAGCCGAAGACCTACGACGGCAAGGGCGAACACAAGATTCTGCTCTTCGACACCAGTACCTGGCGCCAGGTGCAGAAGGTGACAGGACCAACAGACTATTGCTTCAGTGTTACCTTCTCAGCCGATGGAAAAAGGGTGTTCGCAGCCTGTAGTGATGGAATCGTTTATTCCTGGGACACAAAGACCGGCGTCCCCGGACCCAGGCTCGATGCGAAAGCCGGTCGGTGTTTGGCGATTGTCCTGTCCCCGGACGGAAAAATCCTTGTGACCGGCCATCTCGACACCACCAAGAAGGAGCACCGAAACGCGATCCATGTGTGGGACGCCGCGACGGGAAAGCCGCTGCGGACCATCGGCGCCGACTTGCCGATTCTGGCGAACACTCTCACATTCACGCCAGACAGCAAGATCCTCGCCGGGGGGTGCAACAAGCACACCACCGATCCGAAGGAGTTCAATGGCGTGATCGAGTGGGATCTGGCCACCGGCAAGGAGCGGAAACGCTACGACGCGGTTCGGATCACGCCCGGGGCATATCCGATCACCCATGCAATTGCCTATACCCGCGACGGCAAGTCGATGCTTGTCGGCGGTGGGGAAGCGGTGCCGGTCCCTAATTTCAATAATTCAACGAGTCTGCACGGCTATCTCTGGCTGTTCGACCGCGAGACGGGGAAGGTGAAAAAGACGCTCGTCGCCAACCGGTCCGACTACGTCCGGATGCTCCTTCTGTCACCAGATGGTGATCGCTTGTACGTGCCCACCAATTCGCTCCCGCGCCTGGTGCAGGTGGCAGGGACCGGCCAGAAGGTCACGAAGATTTTCGGCGAACTGCAGTGCTGGGACACAGGCACGTGGGAGTTGAAGTGGGTTCGGGAGAGCAGCCCGCAAGGCTACTGGGCCTTGATCGCCGCTCCAAACGGCAAGCGGATTGGGACCGCGACCACCGAAGGCTTTTATCTCTTCGATGCGCTGACTGGAGATCCAAGGGGCGGATTGGTGAAGTGTGGCCGATAGCCGTCAGCGGGCAGGGTTGTCACGAGTGGAAAGCGTGAGCGGCTCTTTTTCTTTGCGAGAAGGCGACTTTCAGAGCCCGCGTCCGGCCGGACGCGGGCTCTGAAGAACGCGTTCGCCGTGCTCAACTCAGCACGGGGAGTTTCAGACGACCCGTTTTGGCGAAGCCAGAGGTTTCGCTGCGCATGGTGCCGTTGGCGCGTTCCTCGGCTTCCCACTTGTCGATCTCTTCCAGCAAAGCATCGACCATTTCGTGTTCGAGCACGTGGCGGATGATCTCGCCACGCTTGAAGATCACGCCCTTGCCCTTCCCGGCGGCAATCCCCAGGTCGGCCTCGCGCGCCTCGCCAGGGCCATTGACCACGCAGCCCAGGATGCTCACCTTCACGGGAGTGGTGCGGCCTCCGAGCCGTTTCTCCATCTCGGCGATGATCCCTTCGAGGTCGATCTCCAGGCGACCACACGTTGGGCAGGCGATCAATTCTGGCTTGCGCACCCGACGTTGGGTGGCCTGCAAGATGTCGAATGCCGCCTGAATCTCGGGAACCGGGTCGCCAAGCAGGCTGATGCGAATGGTGTCGCCGATGCCTTGCAGGAGCACGGGCGCCAGACCACAGGCGGACTTGGTGACCGCGTAGGGGGCCTTGCCCGCCTCGGTAATGCCGATGTGCGTGGGGTAGTCGGCGTACCTGGCGTATAGCTGATAGGCTTCCGACGCCATGATCACATCGCTCGATTTGAGCGAGACGATCAGGTCGTGATACCCCTCGGACTCGGCGATCTCGATATAGCGCAGCGCGCTCTCCACCATGGCGGCCGGGCAGGGGTAGCCATGTTTCTCGACCAGCTCGCGTTCCAGGCTGCCCGCGTTGACGCCAATGCGCATCGGCAGCCCGCGATCCCTGGCCTTGCGAATGACCTGGCGATAGCGTTCATAGCCGCCAATGTTACCCGGGTTGATGCGCACCTTGTCGATCGGATGATCGAGCGCCATGAGCGCCATTTTGTAGTCGAAATGGATGTCAACGATAAGCGGAATGTGGATGCGTTTCTTGATCTCGCTGAGAACGTGCGCATCTTCCGGCTTGGGCACGGTGACGCGGACGAGTTCACAGCCGGCCTCTTCGAGGCGCAGAATCTGGGCGACGGTGGCCTCGACCTCGTGGGTGTCGGGCGTGGTCATCGACTGCACGCAGATCGGGTTATTGCCGCCGACGATCTTGTCGCCGACGCGGACCTCGCGGGTTTTGTGTCGCGCGGGCCGCAACTTCGCCGCTTCCGCCTGCAGGGTTGCCGTATCGACTTTGGTGGTCATAACGTCCGGTTCCATGAGTCGGGAGATCGTTCAGCGTCATGGTAGTTCGCCAGCCCGCGCAACGTCAAGACGAGCGGGGTGCGCGGGTAGCTGTCCCGGGCCCTTCCCTCTCCGATCAACCGCAGCGATTCGCGCCGGACAACGGCAGAGGCGCGCAACCGGTTGGCCCTTATTTGCGTCGGGGCGCCGTCCAGAAGCGCAGTTGCCCCTCTGCATCCGCAGAGAGCAGCATCGTGCCACTGGGAGTGAATGCCAGCGCTTGAATCGGTTTGCCATGTCCGTTCAACGTCACCATTTCCTGACCCGTCGCCTTGTTCCACAGGCGGATGACGCCGCGTGCTCCTCCTGTGGCCAGGGTGCGGCCGTCGGCGCTGAACGCCAGGGCGGTAACGTCGCTGGGTGCGTCAGCCAGGGACAGAGGGGTGTCGGGTTTGTCGAGTTGCCAGAAGACGAGTTCGGAATTCTTGCCGACCACGGCCAGGTCGCGTCCGTCGGGAGAAAAGGCCAGCGTGGTAATGGACGTCGGGCTGTCGCTGAGGACGACTTTTTCTCCGGCTCTGGTCACTTCCCAGAGGATGGCGGAATCGCCAGCGCTCAGGAGCCAGCGGCCATCCGGACTGAAAGCGAGCAACCCCGGGGCCGCTTTCCAGTCGCGAAGGAGTTTTCCGCTGGCGGTTTCCCACAGATGCACCTGGCCGGCTTTCGTGATTGCCGCCAGCAAACCACCGTCGGGGGAGAGGGTTAGCGTGCTCCAGTCCCCGGTCACCTGGAACTCCCGCACCAGCTTTTCGGGATCAGTTTGCCACACCCGGAAGGTTCCGCTGGCATGCAGCGTTGCTAGCCGAGCGGCGTTGCTGGCCCCGCTCAGCGCAACCACATCGGTCCCTGCTGCTTCCCACGGAACCCGCTGCTGGCGCGTTTCGTCCCATTCGACCAGGTGCTGTTCTTCGAGGAAGACGATGCGTTTGCCCCGGTCCAGCAGGCACAGCGAGCGGATCGCCTTGTCTCCGGTCGACCAGCGATCCTGAAAACCGGTGACCGGGTAGAACGTGATCGCGCCGTTGCTATCGAGGACCGCGAGTTGCTTGTTATCGGGTGTGAAGCGCAGGAATTTACCCTTGGCAGGCTGCTGCCCGAGTGCCAGCGCGGGAAAACTGAAACGCATTCCCGTCTCAAGATCGACGAGCACGGGGGCCTCAGAGACTTGATCGAACCACGCCAGCCGTTTGCCATCCGGCGAAGAGGTCACCGTGGGCTGCACCGGGTCAGGCCAGAAGCGACCCTGGGCGATCCTGTAGAGTTTGTTCGCTGGCGTGAGCAGACAATCCTTGCTGAGAAATTCCAGGCGGCCGGTTCCGCTCTCGGCAGGGGTGCTCTTCACACGCAGCGAGGGAAGTTCCACGAGGTGCAGCTGGTCGGTCAGCACCGCGGCCAGAGAACTGTCCGGTGCAAAGGCAAGGAAGATGGGGAGGCTGTGGTTCAGAAGAACGGATCCTTGCTCTTTGCGATCCGGGAGTGACCAGAGTTGGCATTTGATTTGACGATTTTTTGTATCGGAATTATCTACAGAAGCACAGGTCACCAACCACTTCCCATCCGGGCTGAGGGTCGACCTTAACAGCGAGGGAACGGGGATCGGCCCGATCTCCTTGCCGGTGAGTCCGTCGTACACCTTGATCCCACTTTTCGGAGCCCAGACCGTAAGAATCTTGCCGTTTGCGGATAGTGTGGAATAGGTCATTGAATCCCGATCGTGCTTGATCACCACAGGGCGTTCCGCGTTCCCCGTCCAGAGGAGGGGCGAGGCATTGGCGCGGTTCTGGAGCAAGACCAATCCATCGCTGGAAAGCTGCAGGCGCGCGAGATCTTCCGGGGCGACCAGAATGGTCCGGATGACGCGGTCCTTGCTCGTGGGGAGATCGTGGATCGCCTGGGTGACGGTAATCAGGCCATTTGGCTGTGGACTCCCCTTGCGCAACAGGGCCAGCGACTTCGCCGAACTCATCGTGAAGTGAAGGACGGGTCCAGAGAAGGTCGGTGTCGTGGGAAAATCAATGAGCCTGGCGCGCAGATAGAACCACTCGAAACCGCGCAGATCCTCATCCTGGGGATTGGTGGGTATCAGCGCGTCGAGGCTCGCGGGGTGACGGCCAGCCTGCAGGAAATCTCCCACGTAGGCATAGGATTTCTGTGCTGCTTTCCGATGTTCGAGGATGCGCACGGCGCGGAGTGCCTCACTGGTCTGCTTCTCGGCCTTGCGGCGAGCCTCCTCGGCTTCCTTGCGGCGGGTCGCCATCTGGGAGCGTGCGCGCTCGGCGTTCTGAGTTGCCTGGCGTGCCTCCTCCGCCCGCGTCTCCGCTTGCTGGCCTTCCTCGCGTGCGTGCTGTTCTTCCTCTTCCGCCTCTTGTCGGGCGCGTTCCTCCTGATGAACGGCACGGGAGAGAAGGACCGCCAGCACCATGGGAGTGAGCACAGCGAAGAAGAACCCACCCAGCGCGGCAGTGATGCCCATCGCCGAGCGTGGATCACGCCGATACCAGCGAATCACCCGTTCAAGCGGACTGAGTCGCCGGGCGCGAATCGGTTCGCCCTCCAGCCAGCGGCGCAGATCGTCCGCCAACTCCTGGCAATCGCGATAGCGGTCCTGCGGTTGGCGGGCCATCGCCTTCAAGCAGATGGTTTCCAGATCTCTCGGCACCGAGCGGCGCAGGGAGCGTGGGCTCGGTGGTTGCTCCGAGACGACCTTGCGCAGAACGGCAGCGGGCGAGCCTGAAAAAGGGAGCTGACCGGTCAACAATTCATAGAGGATCACGCCTAAACTATACTGATCGCTCGCCGGTTGCGGCGGACCCGAGTGCCCCATCGCGTGTTCTGGTGCCAGGTACGCGGGCGTGCCGAGAATGGCGCCATCGTGCGTGAGTTTTTGCGCCTCGTCACGCAGATGGGCGAGGCCAAAATCCATGAGAAAGGCGCGCCCTTTCTGGTCGAGCATCACATTGGCGGGCTTGACATCGCGATGGATGATTCCCAGCCGATGCGCATAGGCGAGCGCTTCCGCGAGATCGCGCACCAGACGTGCGCCCTTTATAGGAGAAAGAGGCTCTTTTTTGATGGTTTCTTCGAGAGTGGATCCTTCAATCAGGCGCGTGGCGAGGTAGGAAGCCTCGCCCTCGCTGCCGGTGTCGTAGATGGGTACAATGTGCGGATGACGCAGCCGTGCCACCGCCCGCGCTTCGCGCAGAAAGCGTTCGCGCAGCTCCGGTCGATCGCCGGGCGCCTGGGCGACCTTGAGTGCCACCTCGCGGTCGAGCTGCGGATCGTGCGCGCGGTAGACCACACTGAACGCCCCAGCGCCAAGATGTCCGCGAATCTGAAAGCGGCCCACGTGGCGCGGAGTGCTCAGCGGCTCGGTCGGCTGTGTTCGGCTCATCGCGAGTACTCCTGAATTGTCCTCCCTGGGCTTAATTCGTGATGTCACACCTTCGCCGTTTTGTCATCGCTTCCGATGAAAATACGTTTGCCATCGGGGCTGAATGCCACGCTGAGCATAGCGTCTGTCTGCCCCTTGAGGGTGAGGAGCTTCTGACCCCTCTGAGCATCCCGCACCTTCGCTGTGCCGTCAGAGCTTCCGGTGAGAATACGTTTGCCATCGGGGCTGAATGCCACGCTGCTCACCCAGCCTGTGTGCCCCTGGAGGGTGAGGAGTTCTTGACCCTTCTGTGCATCCCACACCTTCGCCGTTTTGTCTGCGCTGCCGGTGAGAATACGTTTGCCATCGGGGCTGAACGCCACGCTGAGCACAGCGTCTGTGTGCCCCTGGAGGGTGAGGACCTTCTGACCCCTCTCTGCATCCCACACCTTCGCCGTGCCGTCCCTGCT
>JAKOSN010000159.1 GCA_029777335.1 Planctomycetota bacterium | reverse complement strand
GAATTATCGCGCAACGAGATCGAGGTGAGCGAGGCCACCGAGGCAATGGATCTCACCAATAAAGATCTGGTAAAGTTCAAGTTTCTCTATCTCCATGGCCGCAACAATTTCACCATTCCCGATGCGCAGTATCTCAAGGAGTTGCGCTTCACTCTGGAGACCGGAGGCGTCTTGCTCGCGGATGCCGCTTGCGGATCCAAACGCTTTGATCCCTCCTTCCGTGAACTCATCAAGAAACTGTGGCCGGACAAGAAACTGGAGAAGATCGATCCCGAGACCAATCGCGCTGCCAACGAGTTGTTTAGCAAGGAGGTCAACGGGGCGGTCGTGGGCAAGGTGCGCTGTCGCCTCGAAGGGCCCGATGGCAAGCCAGATAAGGAGTTCTCCGAGGTCGACCCAATGCTGGAGGGGATCAAGATCAAGGGCCGCTGGGTGGTGATCTATAGCAAATACGACCTTGGCTGTGCTCTGGAGAAACACAAATCGTCGGACTGCCTGGGATACGATTTCGAGAGTGCCCGCTTGCTGGGAAAGGCCGTGGTGTTGTACGCCCTGCGCCGCTGAATGGACCTACGGACCTCGACGCGAGCGGAGTCGGCCGGATAGAATCCGCGCCGGAGAGAATTGTGTCACCCTTTGGCGAGAACCACCCATGCCCGACCTGAGAGATGGCGAATCGACCACCATGCAGGGCTCCGGCTCCCAGCCTTATGTCCTCCGCAATGTCGGTGGAGTCTACTCCTGCAGCTGTCCCGCCTGGCGCACTCAGTCGGTCCCGATCGAACGTCGCACCTGCAAGCATCTCCGCCGCTTGCGCGGCGATGCCGCCGAGACGGCGCGCATCGGCAACCCCGTCACTCCTGGGGCAACGGCCCCCGCTCACGCGGGGAGCAAGGCCGACGGTCCTCCCCTGTTGCTGGCGGAGAACTGGGCGAACGACAGTAACCTCACCGGCTGGTGGATGAGTGAAAAGCTCGATGGGGTGCGGGCTTACTGGGACGGCACGCAGTTTCTCTCGCGCCAGGGGAATCGCTTTCATGCGCCGCCGTGGTTTGTCGCCGCCTTGCCACGCGTGGTGCTCGATGGCGAATTGTGGATCGATCGCAAACGATTCCAGCGCACCGTGAGCATTGTGCGTCGCCAGGATCAGAGCGATCTGTGGGGCGAGGTCAAATATGTGGTCTTCGATGCTCCCCAGGTGGCGGAGCCGTTTGAAACGCGAATCAAATTCCTGGCGGATCTGCTTGGCAAGCATCAACCGCCTCATGCGCGCGTTCACGAGCAACAGGAGTGCCGCGGAGTGGATCACCTGCGCCACGAGTTAACCCGCGTGGAAGCACTGGGCGGCGAGGGGTTGATGCTTCGGCAACCGCAGTCCAGCTACGTGGTTGGCCGTTCCTCGACCTTGCTCAAGGTGAAGACGTTCCACGATGCCGAGGCCCGCGTGGTCGGTCACATCGCCGGGAAAGGACGCCACAAGGGCCGACTCGGAGCGCTCGAGGTGGAGCTGGCCAACGGGACTCGGTTCGCCGTCGGCACGGGTTTCTCGGACGCCGAACGGGGGAATCCGCCGGGAATCGGGAGTGTGATCGTCTTTCGCTACCAGGAACTCTCCGAGGGAGGAGTGCCTCGTTTCCCCTCGTTTGTGCGCGTGCACAGCGGGTCCTGAGTCGCGCACTTAGCGTTCGGCAAGAGGCGACGAGGAAGGGGGGAATCCGGGTCCCCGCGCGCGCGGTTCGGCACCGCCCTCGACCGAACCATTGTGGATCGGCGCAGTCCCGAAGATGGGACCGGAAAGAAGGGTCCACAATGCCAGGAGAGCGATCCAGCGGAACGACATTGTCGCCTCCCTTGCCT
>JAKOSN010000158.1 GCA_029777335.1 Planctomycetota bacterium | reverse complement strand
GGAGCACCTCGCCGATGGGATTGTCATCACTCCCTCGCACAATCCGCCGGCCGATGGCGGCTTCAAATACAACCCTACCAATGGCGGACCGGCAGACACTGACATCACCACCTGGATTCAGGATCGCGCCAACGCCCTGCTGCGTGCCGGGAATGCCGGGGTGAAGCGCGTTCCCCATGCAACCGCGCTCCAGGCCGCAACCACACACCGTCACGACTATGTCACCCCCTATGTGAAGGCACTCAGCCGCGTGCTCGACCTGGAAGCGATCCGTGCTGCCGGAGTGCGCATTGGGGTTGATCCCCTGGGAGGAGCGGCCGCTCACTACTGGCAGCCAATTCGAGAGATGTACGGGCTGGATATCACCGTGGTCAATCCCGTGATCGATCCCACCTTCCGTTTCATGACCGTGGACCACGATGGCAAGATCCGCATGGATTGTTCCAGCCCCTATGCCATGGCGGGTTTGGTGAAGTTGAAAGATCGCTTCGATGTCGCCTTTGGGAATGATCCCGATTCGGATCGACATGGTATTGTCACTCCCGGGGCCGGCTTGCTCAATCCCAACCACTATCTGGCGGTGGCGATTCGCTATCTGCTCACCCATCGGCCAGGGTGGTCGGAAACGACGGCCGTGGGCAAAACGCTGGTGAGCAGCGGGCTGATTGATCGCGTGGTGAATCAGCTGGGAAGGAAACTCGTCGAGGTGCCCGTTGGATTCAAGTGGTTTGCGCCGGGGCTGTATGACGGCTCGTTCTGCTTCGGCGGAGAAGAGAGTGCGGGGGCCAGTTTCCTTTGCCAGGATGGCACAGTCTGGACTACCGACAAGGATGGGCCAATTCTGGGTTTGCTCGCCGCAGAGATTACAGCGCGAACCGGCAAGAACCCAGGCGAGCACTTTCAGGAACTGGTCGCCGAGCACGGGATGCCATACTACACGCGCATCGATGCCCCGGCCACACCGGCCCAGAAGAACGCGCTGAAGAATCTCTCCCCCGAGGCAGTGACCGCTCTGGAACTGGCCGGCGAGCCGATCACCGCTCGACTGACCCGTGCGCCGGGGAACAATGCCGCGATCGGTGGTCTGAAGGTGGTGGCGCCCAATGGCTGGTTTGCGGCACGTCCCTCCGGGACCGAAAATGTCTACAAGCTCTACGCCGAGAGCTTCAAGGGGCCCGATCACCTGCAGGCGATTGTTCTTCAGGCGCAGTCGATCATCCAGCAAACCCTCGGGAAATGACCGTACCCCCCGAGTGAAGCGGAGCGTTTCCACGAACGGCCAGGTTGGCATACTCGGGGTGGTCTTGTCTCTTGCTGGCTAAGGACGAAGAATGAGAAGGCGATCGCTGCGGTCGCTCATGGAATGTCGGCAGGACCGCCAGGGAGTGTGGACTTCGAACGCCCGCTCAAACCAGGACTGCCATCCTCAGGAAGGGACCCCGTCCAATGAAAACCTTGCGTTCCCCCTGGTTGCTCGCGGCGATGAGCACTGCCATGGTCGGCCTCTGGGAAGCCAGGACCGTTCTCCAGGCGATCCCGCGCCTCACCACTGTCGATGTCTGTGCTCTTCTGGCAACGGGATTTCTGGCGGGATTGTTCACCGGATTGCACCTCAATCGAGGGGGCAGGGAACCATCCCGCGCGCGTGCCTCACGTTGAACTCGAACCGAATACTCGATCTCATGTCCTTCTCGGGAGGAGCCCTTGCGATGGCCGAGCCCTCTGCCACACCGTCGTTACTGCGTCGCCTGCGTGTTCCGTTGCTGGCGGTGTCCTTACCTCTGCTGGTCCTGGCGTTTCGCTGGGGGTGGGAACGCTCCGATCTCGACCCGGCCCCGCTCTTCCCTCTCTTCATGGTCTTCCAGCTGAGCGTGCTCCTGATGCTCCTGGTCGTTCCGCTGTGGTTCTACTTCTTCTCGGGGCTCAGTGCAACCACCAAGCTGCTGGGAACGGCCGGAGTGCTGTTGCTGCTGGGTGGCGCAGTGGCAGCCATACGCAAGGTGGAATTCAACGGTTTCATGACGCCGGTCTTCATTTTTCGCTGGGAAGCCGATGCGCAGGCTGAACTGGATCGCCGGCTCAGTGAGACCGGCAAGAACGCGAGCAAGGCCGACCTGACGATTGGACCGGAGGATTTCCCCCGCTATCGGGGTCGCGAGGGGGACGGAATCATTCGGCATCTCAAGCTGGCGTCGACCTGGAGCAGCAATCCGCCGCGCATCCTGTGGCGATTCCCGATCGGTGGAGGCTATGCCGGCTTTGCCGTGGCAGGGGATTCCGCTGTCACCATCGAACAACGTCGGGAGCAGGAAGTGATCTCCTGTTATGATCGCGGCACCGGCGCCCAGCGCTGGGCCTACAGTTACAACGCCGCCTTTCGCCAGAGCGAACCGATGGGCGGCGATGGACCACGCGCCACGCCTACCATCCACGACGGCGCTGTTTATAGCCTTGGCGCCCTCGGCGATCTTTATTGTCTGGATGGCGCCACGGGCGAAAAACGCTGGCATGCCAATATCCTCGACGACAGCAAGGCGACGGTGATGTACTGGGGGATGACGAGTTCTCCGCTGATCGTCGGCGACGCGGTGATCGTCAACGCCGGCATCAATCCGACAAGTAACGTGGCCCAGGCGATCGCCGCCTACGACCGCAAAACGGGCACCCGGCTGTGGGCGAAGGGGGACAAGCCAGCGGGGTATAGCTCCGCCCTGGTTGCCGAACTGGCAGGAGTGAAGCAGATCGTCCTCTTCGATGGCGGCGGGCTGGTGGGCGTCGACCCCGCGGATGGCACCGAACTGTGGCGTTTTCCGTGGATCACCTACTCCGACATGAACATCATGCAGCCAGTGCTGTTACCCGGAGATCGCTTCTACATCTCTTCCGAGTTGAGCAACGGCGGTGCTCTGGTCCAGGTGCGCAAAAGTGACAAGGGATGGTCAGTCGAGCAGGTGTGGAAGAACAGCTTTTTGTGCAGCAAATTCTCCAATCCGGTGCCCCATGGCGGACACCTGTATGGGCTCAGCAACGGGGTCCTCACCTGTCTCGAAGTGGAAACAGGCAAGCGTTGCTGGCGCGAACGTGGCTTTGGGATTGGGCAAATGCTGCTTGTGGGGGATACCCTCCTGATTCAGACCGAAAGCGGCGAGCTGGTCCAGGTTGCCGCCGATCCCACGGCGTATCGCGAGCAGGGGCGCCTGGAGGTGTTCAGCGGCAAGACCTGGAACACCCCTGCCCTGGCGGGTCGACATCTCTTTTTGCGTACCCATCGCGAGATGGTGTGCGTGGAGTTGCCTCTTGCTAGCCCCTGACCGATGGGCAAGGGGGGTAGCGGCCTGTATAACGGAGAGTGATGCGGTTTCTCTCCTCGCTAACCCGCCGAAAGGACGATGCACGGAACCTGGTCCACCACGATGATCGGAAGCAAGCCGGCCGAGGTGTACGACCTCCCACAGGGTACCCCCGCGCGCTCTGGGCTGCTCTTTCTCCATGCCCTCGATGAAGATTCCCTGCGCGATCATCCGGCCTTTACCCGGCACTTCGATGCACTGGGGCTGGTTTGTGTCTGTCCACAGGGGAAACGGACCTGGTGGGCCGATCGCCCGTGCCCCGACTTCGATCCCCATCTCAGCGCCGAGAAATACCTGGTGCAGGAGGTGGTCCCGTTCTTCGAGCAGCGCTGGGGTCTGCCTCCACGAGCCCTGGCGCTCCTGGGAGTGAGCATGGGTGGACAGGGGGCGTTGCGACTGGCCTTCAAGCATCCACACCTCTTTGCCGTGGCGGCCGCGCTGGCGCCGACGATCGAGTATCACGAACTGTACGGCCAGGGTGAACCGCTCGATGAGATGTACGACAGCAAGGAACAATGCCGCCAGGATACGGTGCCGATGCACATCCATCCGGGGCACTATCCGCCGCATCTCTTCTTTGCCGTGGACCCCGACGACGCCCCCTGGCAGCGGGGCTGCGATCGGTTGCACGAAAAGCTGGTCGCCCTGGGAATTCCGCATGAGTGCGACCTCACCACACGCGGCGGCGGACATTCCTGGCAGTACTTTTATCGCATGGCTGACCGCGTGATGTCCTTCCTCGCGGACGGTCTTGACCAACAGAGCCGGCGGCTTCTATGAACCTCCCTGTCCAACGGGTCGCATTACTGGTGACTTGCCTGGGAGATGCCCTCTTTCCCGATGTGGGCGTGGCCACGGTGAAACTGCTGCGGCGCCTGGGGATCAGCGTCGACTTTCCTCCGGCTCAGACCTGTTGCGGTCAACCGCACTTCAACAGCGGCTATCATGACGATGCGCGGCAGATGGCCCGGCACACGCTGCAAACCTTCGCGCGCGCCCCGGTGATCGTCGCTCCCTCGGGCTCCTGTGCGGCGATGATCAAGGTCGAATATCCCCAGCTTTTTCTGGGTGACCGGATCTGGCACCCGCGCGCCGTGGAGATGGCCAACCGCACTTTTGAACTGTCACAGTTCCTGGTGCATGTACTCGGGGTGGAGGATGTCGGGGCCGTCTATCGCGGGAAAGTCACCTATCACATGGCCTGCCACCTGCGCGGCCTGGGGTTGAGCAACGAGCCCGAACGATTGCTCAGTCAGGTGCGCGGCCTGGAATACATCCCCCTGGAACGGGCCGACGAGTGCTGCGGCTTTGGCGGATCATTCTCGGTGCGCTATCCCGGCATCAGCGGGGCGATGGTGTGCGACAAGGTAGCATTCATCGAGAAATCCGGCGCCGACACGGTGACCGCCACTGATGCGGGCTGTCTGATGAATATCGCGGGTCGGCTACGTCGCCAGGGGAGTCCAATCCGCGTGCGCCATCTCGCCGAGATCCTGGCCAGCGACGAGGGGTAACGCGATGCAGCCAGTCGCCGCCCGCGAGGTTCGACGAGCCACCTTCATGCTGGTGCTGGTGACGCTCCTGTGGGGACTCTCCTTTCCGCTGGTGAAAACCTGGCAACTCGCGGCCCACGATTGCCCCGGCGGCGCCCTGCAGGCCACGCTCACTCTGATTGCCCTCCGCATGCTCCTCGGGGTAACCCTGCTCTTTCTCTGGCATAACCGCCTGTTTCGCTCGGCCACACGCAAGGAGTATCGCAACGGGGCCATCATCGGCCTTCTCTTTCTGTCCGGGTTCGTCTTTCAGGTCTGGGGGATGGCGCGTACCTCCCCGGCTCTGTCGGCGTTTCTCACCAGCCTGGGGAGCGCCTGGGTGCCCCTTCTGGGATGGATACTTTATCGCTCTCGGATATCTCTCTTGACCCTCGCGGGGCTCGCCATTGGCGTGGGTGGAACCACCGTCCTCGGCCTGGGGGGCGACAGCGGGTGGTCGCTCCAGGGCGGCGAGGGGATGACCTTGCTCGCTTCCGTTCTCTTTGCCGTTCAGATTCTCTTTCTGGATCGGATGGGGAAGGAGGTCGAGGCGGCCCATCTGACCGCAGGCTTTCTGGTGCTCAACTGTGTGCTCTCCGTTACGCTGGCAACCCTCTGGGCCATCCAGGGAACGGGCCTGCGCGTGTGGCTGGAGTGGACGTGGAGCCTCCTCTGTCAGTGGCGGATCCTGGCGACGGTGATCACGCTGGCGGTCTTTCCGACCGTGCTCGCCTTTCACTGGATGAACATCTATCAGCCGAAAGTGGCGGCCGGACGGGCGGCGCTCGTCTATCTGCTCGAACCACTTTTCGCGGCGGCCTTCTCGATCCCCTGGGGACTCGATGAGTTGACCATTCCGCTCGCGGCGGGCGGAGGATTGATCCTGCTCGGCAACCTGGCGGTGGAATGGGGCGGTCAGCCGGTGCATCCCGAGGCGGTCGTTACCGGCATGCCGATGGTCGCCATCCCCGAAGAAGAACCCCCAGGCGCATGACCGCAGAGTGTTCAATCCCCATGTTTCTGACGCAGCCGCGCGCTGAGACGGAGCATCCACTGAATCCGTTCGAGTTCGTTGATCCAGTCCTGCAATGTGGCGGCGAGTTCGCTCTGATCCGGGGCCGTGATGCCGAGGGGGCAGGAGATGCCCAGTTGTTTCGCCGCCAGCGCGCGATAGCGGTTGAGCGTGCGATCGCCATAGACCGCGCACAATTCATGATCCTCCGCCAGGAAGAGAACCACCGGCACCCGATCACCGCCGTTGATGCGCAAACTCGCGCTCAGATCACGCTGCTCGTCGCGGTCGAGATAACGGGTTTCAATGGCGGCGGGGTTAACCTCCGCACAGCGTTCCAGCAGGGGGACCTGCTGCACACAATCGCCGCACCAGATTCCGCTCACCACCAGCAGTTTCATGGTGCGCGTGAAGTTGCTCAGCAAGTCGCGCTGCGCGTCGCTCAGGATGACCGCATCGTACACCTGCTGCCAGCGACGTTGTTGTTCGCCGGTTCCCGTGCGGAGATAGCGCTCGTAGGGAACGGCGAGCGCAAACTTTTCGGCCAGGTATGACGCTTGCATGGCGAGTTCTCGAACAGGACGAACCCAGGCAGTTTTTCCTCCAACTCCGTTAGCGTATGGAAATGCAGCCTGGGGCGAAGTAGACTGCCCATAAGGAAACTTTGATCGGAGGTTGAAGGTCATGGTGCAAGATCTGGCCCAGTTCCATCACCTGGTCGGCAATCTCTTCGAGTTGCCCGCCGCCCCGGAGGGATGGCAACAGTACAGCCTCAAGGCCGAGCAAATCCAGTTCTACCAGGAACACGGCTATCTGAGCGGTGTTCGGCTTTTGAGCGACGAGCAGGTGGAACGCCTTCGCACCGAGTTAACGCCCCTCTTTGACCCCACGCATCCAGGGCACCACCTGTTCCACGAGTATCATTCCAACGAGTCGACTGATCCCACGCGGGTGCTCTTTCACGCTTTGGGAGCCTGGCGCATCGCTCCCGGGTTTCACGATCTGCTCTGGAACCCTGCCTTTACGGTCCCCGCCTGTCAGTTGCTGGGTGGCGCGGTTCGGTTCTGGCACGATCAACTCTTTTGCAAACCAGCCCGGCATGGCGGAGTCGTGGCGTGGCACCAGGACTACTCGTACTGGACACGGACCCAGCCGATGAATCATCTCACCTGCTGGATCGCCCTGGATGATGCCTCAGCAGACAATGGCTGTCTGCAATATATCCCGAGAAGCCATCGCTGGAGTCTGCTTCCGATCACCGGGTTGGCAGGCGATATGGATGCGATCCAGACCGTGTTGACACCGGAACAACGCGACCAGTTCAAACCGGTCGCCATCGAATTGAAGAAGGGGTATGCCTCGTTCCACCACCCCTTGATGATCCACGGTTCGTATGCCAACAACACCGATCGCCAACGGCGTGCGGCGGTCCTCAACGTGATGCGCGACGGGACGAAATGTGCCAGCGACGAGCCTCTGCTCCGTGGCGTCCCGGTGATTCCAAAGGGGGCGAAGGTCGAGGGATCGTTTTTTCCGATCCTGCTCGATCCCCTCGCCTCCTATGTGCCGGTCTGACACTCAGTTGCCCCAAGGTCACCCAGTGCCGTCGCCGCTGCCCGAGGTTGGGCCGCGCATCAGCGCGAAGTTGGCACGTCCCTGGCGCTGGTGGTCGACATCGGGCTCGCCGGTGCCCCCTTGCCCAGGTAGCGCAAGAGGAAGTCCTCGTATTTGCGCGCCCGGGCCAGGCGATCGACATCGCCTCCCAGGCCGTGCCCGCCGGTAGGATCGAGGAAGAGTTCCACCTGCGTTTCCTTCCCGGCCTTGAGCAACTCCCGGTAGACGCGCACCGTGTCCTGGTAGAGCACGTTGCTGTCCTCCATGCCATGCACCAGCAGCAGTTTCCCTTTCAGATTCTTGGCCAGGGGAAGGAGCGAATACTTGCTCAGATCCGGCTGGCCGGGACGACTGCTATCGATGGTGCCGGTGGAATACCAGGCATTGTAGTTCTCCCATTCGGTCGGTCCTGCGCCCGCCATCCCCACGGCAAAGACATTCGGTTCGGTGTACATGCACATCTGCGTCTGGAAGCCGCCAAAACTCCAGCCGTGGATCCCCACCTTCTTGGGATCGACGCCGTAGTTGGCCACCAGAAACTTCACGCCATCGACCAGATCCTCGACCTGAGGCCGGCCCACCTGTTGAAAGTTCGATTTCTCAAAAACACTGCCATACCCCGACATCCCACGCGGATCGATCGTCACGGTGACATAGCCATGTCGCTCCGCCATGTAGCGTGCGAAGAAATAGCTATCGGCCTGATACGATCCCTCCACGACCTGTTTGCGCGTGCCGAGCGGACCGCCATAGACATAGATCAGCAACGGGCGTTTGTCGCTTCTGGTCCAGTCATTCGGCTTGAAGAGAAAGCCATGAATGTCATGACCATGGCGATTCTTGTAG
>JAKOSN010000157.1 GCA_029777335.1 Planctomycetota bacterium | reverse complement strand
CGGACGAGCGGACGTGTTTGAGCACCAGATCCGACGACGGATCGGCGAGACTCACCAGGAACCGTTGCACAAAGACACCATCAATGCCGTAGTGCTCCATCCACTGAAAGTGCCGTTCCACCGATTTGGAGTGTGCGGAACTGAAGAGGTGCGCCGGCTTGCCATCTGGGTAGGTAAAGCCAGGGGCGGCAAACTTCTCCTCGGCGGAATACTCGCTCAGATCGGGCCACATCTCAAAGGTGAGCGTCTCGGGAGCGATCCTTCTGCCATTGCGACTCCAGTGTCTCCAACCCTCGTTTGCCGGATCGCCCGGACAGCGAAACCACCCCTGGTAACCGCACAGAACCTTGTGATGCAAGGTGGTGGCATCGATGACAACCTTCTTTTTCGCCGGCTCCGCACCATGGAGAAACCCCGCCGACACCATCACCCACAGGAGCACGCCCACAACTCCGCCCAGCGGGGCAGGTGTGCAGCGAAATGAGAGAGAGTGCCGTGGGAGTGGGTTCATTTGGAGGACCTTTCAGCAAGTGTCGGCCGCGGGTCTGGGAAGGGAATTCGTGTCGATGTGGCGCTCTTCGCGGATTCCTTTCTACCCGAATTCCTTGCACCCCTGTTCAAAGAGATGGCGCGCCGTTCGGCCGCTGATGGTGCCCAGACGCACTAACTCGATCACGATCAATTCCACGGCGCGCCAGTGAGGTTCCCTTGTCAGCAGGTGTTCCGCCTTCGCCAGCAGGCGTCGTTCCAGGCGCTCTGCCTTGCGTTCCCCGGCGCGCTGAATCGCCAGGCGACGCGCATACTGCTGATCGCGCTCGGCGCCTGCCCAGTTGTATTCCCCCGTGAAACACGACTCGGCGGCGATCCCTCCCAGTGCAATCAGGATCTCGCGTTCCAGCCAATCCTCCGAGGGGCGAAACACGCTCTTGCCAAATTGACACTGCCCGAGGAGATCGTGTTCTGGGAGCACGCTCACCTCGCGAACGGGCCGGCCCAGCAATAACGCCATCACCGCATGGCCGGCCTCGTGATAGGCGGTGATCTCGTTATACGGTGGTTCCATGAACTCACTCTACCGTCAGGGAACGGTGCAAACAATCCTCATTGCCCTTGCCCTCGGGACCGTCTTTTGGGAGCAATAAGAGGAGGGACGCATCGGGGCCGTCCCTGCCGGACGATCCGCCCCGCTGCCAGGGAATGTGCATGACTCTCTTGCTCAGTGTTCAGGGACTGACCCGCCGTTTCGGTCCGCGTCCTCTCTTCACCGATCTTACACTCGAACTGCGCGCGGGAGAGCGCGTGGGCCTGATCGGTCCCAACGGGGCGGGCAAATCGACGCTGCTGCGCCTGCTGGCCGGTCGCGATGAGCCCGATGCCGGCAGTCGCATGTTGCGTCGGGGCACTCGACTGGGATTTGTTGCCCAGGACGATCAGTTTGCTCCGGAACAGACCGTGCGCGAGGTCCTTCTGGCCGCTCTGACTGAGGAGCAGCTGGAAGACCACGAACGCGAAACACGCACTGCCATCACGCTGACCCAGGTCGGCTTTCAGGAGGTCAATCAGCGGGCCGAGACGCTTTCGGGCGGATGGCGCAAGCGACTCGCTCTGGCGCGCGAGCTGGTTCGCCAACCCGACCTCCTGCTGCTCGATGAACCCACCAACCACCTGGATCTGCCCGGGATTGTCTGGCTGGAGCGCCTGTTGCGGGCCGCCCCCTTCGGTTATCTGGTCGCCACGCACGATCGTGCGTTTCTGCGTGCGGTGGCCGACGAGGTGATCGAGATCAATCGGGTCTATCCCGGCGGTTCGTTCCGCGCCCCCGGCTCCTACGATGACTTCGCCGACCGACGCGAGGAGTTCCTGGCAGGACAGGCACGCCAGCAGGAGTCGGTCGCCAACCAGGTGCGTCGCGAAACCGAATGGCTGGGGCGCAAGGCAGCCGCCCGCACACGCAAGGCCGGCTTTCGCATCGACGAGGCCGCGCGCCGCCGTGACGAGTTAGAAGAGCTGAAATATCGCAATGCCGAGGCCGGGAGCGCTGGCATCGACTTTGTCGCCACCGGCCGCCAAACGCGTAAGTTGCTCCACGCCTCGGGCATCGCGCGGACCATCGGGGAGCGCACCCTCTTCGCGGGGTTGCATCTCACGCTCACTCCGGGCACCACGCTGGGTCTACTCGGTCCCAATGGCAGCGGGAAAAGCACCCTGCTGCGCGTCCTGGCGGGTGAGTTGCCCCCCGATAGCGGTACGGTTACCCACGCCGAGGCGCTGCGCGTGGTGATGTTCGAGCAGGGGCGCGCCACCCTCGATCCAGAAAGCACCCTGCGCCGGGCCCTCTGTCCCAATGGCGACACCGTGAATGTCCGCGGCCGCGCGCTGCACGTGGCCGCCTGGGCCAAACAATTCCTCTTCCGCCCCGAACAGCTCGATGTCCTCGTTGGCAGTCTCTCCGGCGGAGAACAGGCACGTGTGCGCATCGCTCAGCTGATGACCCAGCCCGCCGATTTGCTGCTCCTGGACGAACCGACCAACGATCTCGACATCCCCGCCCTGGAAGCGCTCGAAGAGAGCCTGGCGGATTTCCCGGGAGCGCTGGTGCTGGTCAGCCACGATCGCGCGTTGATGGATCGCCTCTGCACGGAAGTGGTGGGACTCGATGGACGCGGAGGAGCCGCCCTGTATGGCAGCGTGGAGCAGTGGTTGAATGCCTACGAACGGGCACTCAACGAGGAGCGCAAACCCGCGCGGACGACCGAAAAGAGCACTCGCGCGACGAATGCCCGCCCGTCCACGCCCAAACCCCGCAAGCTGAGTTACCAGGAACAACAAGAACTGGAGCGCATGGAGAGTATGATCCTGTCCGCCGAGGAAACCCTCGCGGAGTGCCATGCCGCTGTTGAGCGCGCTTCAACGAGCGGGCATGTCGCTCTCGCCGAGGCGTGCAAGGCGCTGGAAACCGCGCAGCATGCGGTGGAACGACTCTATGCGCGCTGGCAGGAACTCGAAGCCAAACGCGCCTCGGGGTAAGAACCACTTTTCAGCACGGGTGGCTCGGCGCACTTTCCTGGCAAGGATCCACGCATGAAGGTGAGTTATCAGCGTGAAGCGCATCTGTCGGTAGACGAATTTATCGACGTGCTGGTGCGTTCAACCCTGGCTCAACGGCGCCCGGTGGACGATCGCGCCACCATGGCAGGGATGCTCCGCCATGCGGACCTGGTGCTCACGGCGCGCGTGGGAGAACTGCTCGTTGGCGTGGCGCGCGCCCTGACCGATTATTCCTATTGCACCTATCTCTCCGATCTGGCCGTGGATGAAAAGTATCAACGCCAGGGCATCGGCAAGGAATTGATCGCGCGCACCCATGAAGCGGCGGGGCGTCACACCACCCTGATCTTGCTCGCCGCGCCGGCGGCCGAGAATTACTACCCCCACATCGGGCTGACGCGCCACCCCTCGTGCTGGCTCCTTCCGCGGCAGCATCGCTCGGGCTAAAAATCGCCTTTGACGATCTTCTTTTTCCCTCAGGACAGGAACCGCTCGGGATCAATCCCCTCCGCGCTGGCGCCGGGCACGGGCACCAGCGGACGCTGGCAATGCGGACAGGGGACAACCGCCTTGCGACGAACCAGCGCCTCACCCACGGGAGAACTCCAGTGCAGTACCTTCCCCGTTTGCGGCAGAAACTCACGATGCAGAAAGCGAAACCATCCTTCCAGTTGACTCGCCAGGTCGTCCGGCTCCCAGTTGCAGTAGAACGTCTGATCGTCCACCGTGAGTTCATATCCGCCACGAAACAGCAGTCCGCGCCGCACCACCTCCAGCACCTCGGGAACGTCCCGAAAGAGAACCCCCTGCAGGGCGACCCCCCGGCCACAGATCACCAGCTGAAGCGGTTGTTCGGGACCCGGATGACCGGCGACCGTGAGGCGACGATTCGCGTCACTCTGGACAAAAAGGAGATCCGGAAACTCGGTGAGAAGCGCCGCACTGTCGGAGCGAGCTGCCCATTCAAAAACGGTCAGCGTCGACTCAGCCCAGTCCCAGGGGCGCAGCGCCCGCTGCGACCACAGAAAACGCAGATGCGTGAGATCGCCCAGCTCCTCATCCATGAGAACCGCCGCCAGCGCCGGAGCGCCGTGCCCCAGCGCGTGCAGATGGGAGACCTCCAACCCCGCCTCAAACGCACGATCACAAATCAGCACTCGCAGCCGGGCCAGCTCTCCCACCGTCCACCAGTCGGTTGCCCAGCGCGCCAGCAATTCATGGGCATAGCTGAGCGGCAGGGGCCCCTCCAATGCACGCATCACATCGCTGACCACCTGTGGCGTGGGATCCTGGCCATCGCGGCGCCCATCCTGAATTTCCAGCCGTCGGAGCAACGCCAGCTGCTGGGCCAGGGCCGGATTGTCCTCGGTGGCACGATGCGTTCTTTGCAGCATGGTGATGAGGACCAGCGCCCGGCTCGCGGGATCCCCGGCCTCGGCGCTCACGCGCGCCAGTCCGGCCAGGAATGCCGATTCCGTGAGAGAAAACTCCACCGCGTGAAACCGGGGCACAAGCAAGGTCCAGGCATAATTGAGCGCCCGGTCCCGCGCCGAGCGACGCTGCTTCCAGTCCCGTCGCGCCCACAGCCCCGCCCCCAGTGCCAGCGCCAGACAAACCACCACCCCGCTGACCGGATCGATCAGCCACGCCAGCAGTCCAGGCGCCTGCAGCAGAGCCAGCCCAACGAGGGGCCCCGCGAGGAGAAGCAACGCGCCCGACAGGGTCCATTGCTGCCCCGGCTCGCAGCCGTCGTAAAGAACCCCCATCGGAGTGCGGATGGTCAGATGAGTGCGCAACCCGTGTTCGGCAACCACGATCTCGTAGTGCACAGAGGAAATCCGGCCAGACCGAACCACGACCTCCTCGGCAGGAGTGGGGCGCGGCAGGTCAAAGGTGGTGCGGCAATGCGGACAGCGTGATTCGTTCTCTCCCGGGGGATCCTCTTCCACAAGGATCGGGGGTAAAGGCGGAGGTGGCAGGGGCAAAGGAGGGCGGAGCATCTTTTCCAGACGAAGGGTTCCCCCCTCGGGATCAAGCCGTTGGGCCAGCACCTTGCATCGTTCGAGCAGATCTGGCGTGGGCGGACCTTCGGCCAGCCAGTCCTCGATCATCGACCACGGCTCGCGCACCTTTCGCCCCTCCAGCACCAGCTGATGCTCCTGCCACAGGTGTGCGCCCATTGCGTGCTGGGGAAAACGGGCCTGGCAGCGCGGACAGCGCATCGGGGCCTTCGCCTCCAGTTCGGCATGGAGGGCATCGAGGATGGGATGCGGACCCACGCGCTTCTGGACGCGCCCCAATCGGCGCAGGGCTCGTCCCTCACTTCGCCCCGCCAGCGAGGCTTCCAGAAGCGAGCGCGCGCGCGGATCGTCGCCAGGGAGGGTTCGCTGGAGCACCGTAACCAGGACCGCCTCTTTCAGATCGGCGGGGAGTCGGCGATCGCTGAGGAGAGGTCCCAGTGCGGTGAGTTGTTCGGTGGTCAGTGGTTGAACGGTGCTGGCAGCCAGGGCGAGGGCCAGATGGCGCGCCGCATTGCTCCGTTGCCTGAGCAACATCGTGAGCAAATTCGCCCCGTCGTCGCCCACGGCTCCCGCCACGGCCTGCGCGCCACGAGCGCGCAAGCGCAGGGGACGGCGTTTCAGGACGGCACTCAGGGCGCGGCTTAGAAAAGTGGGATCGTTGCCCTCGGCCAGTCGCTTCACCTTGTTCCACACCTCCCGATCCGGAGGAGGCGTGCAGAGGCGCTCCAGCAAGGGAGCCAGCGGATCGAACGCAGAGGAAGTCGAAAGCGGACCGACCATGAACTAGCACTGTGTCGCCATCATTTTGCGCAGGTGCCCTACCATATCATACAGAACTTCCACCGGGGTCCGATCCGCATCGATATTACAAATCAGTCGGCGATCGTAATACTCCAGGGTAGGAAGCGTTTCCTGTTCATACACCTTGAAACGATTGGCAATGACGGCATCGTTGGCATCATCCAGACGATATTCCTTCAAGGCCCGATCCTTCAGCCGTTCGCGCGCATGGCGCTGATCTCGCAACACCAGGTTGAAGATGAGCAGAACGTCGAGCGTTTCGGCCAGTAACTCGGCCTGCCGGCGCGTGCGCGGCATGCCGTCGAGAACCAGAATCTGGCTCTCGGCCTGGTAGAGATCCTGCAATTCAAGGATGTTGATGTGACGCTCCCAGATGCGCACGGTCAGTTCGTCGGGGACCAGCACTCCCCGCGAGGAATAGGAGAGAACCTCCTGCCCAAGGGCACCGCGTTTGTTGAGCCGACGCATCATATCGCCGGTCGAAAGGTGCAAGAGGGAGGGAATCTGACCGAGGATCGCGCCCTGGGTGCCCTTGCCAGCACCGGGCATGCCAAAGAGCAGGATGGCACGTAAGCGGGGATTGCGGACCATGGGTATGTCCTCCTACAGCGTTTTTGGTATTCTATTTCGGTGAAATACCCCGGCAGGAGGACAAAGCGAGTTCAGGGACTTTACCGACAGGCAAATGCGCCCTCGTCGCGCCCCTCTTCTCACATCCGACAAAGCTCCACCAGGCAGGGCAGGTCTTACTTTTTCCCTGAAGCCTCTGCTTCCACCATCTTCTTGAGCAAATAGCGATCGAACCAGTCGGCGAACAGGTCGAGATCCTTCAGAAACGCCAGACCACCATGCCCCGCCCCCTTGCGGACGATCAACTCCGACGGCACACCCAGTGACTTCAGCTTGTCATACATCAGTTGCGACTGTTGCAATGGCACCAGGTTGTCCTTGTCGCCATGGATCAGCAGCGTCGGCGGGGCCTCGGCGCTGGCGTGGGTAATGGGCGAAATCTCCTTCATGATGGCGCGCAGCCGGTCGTGATCCTTGATCGGGATATACAGCGCCTTTTTGCTATCGAATTCGTGGAAATCGACCGCAGCGGTGAAGGGCGGCTGCAAGGCTCGATCGATCAGTTCATTCCCGGGCTTGCCAAAGTTGAGAAAATCCGTCGGCGGAAAGAGACACGCCACCGCCTGCACCCGGCTCGATAGGCGATCAATCGGATCCTTCGCCTTCGGATCGCCCGTTTTGCCCCCCAGGCCAAGCATCAGGGAAAGGTGCCCGCCGGCAGACCCGCCGTAAATGCCCAGATGATTGGGATCCACGTGAAACTTCTTGGCATGGAAACGAATGAACCGCACCGCGCGATTCATGTCGTCCACAATCTCGGGAACGGTGTACTTGGGCTGACTGCCATGGACCACGGCAAAGACCGTGTAGCCACGCTTGACCAGCGGCCCCACCAGGAGCGGATTGATCGCCTCGGTCGAGGAAAACCACCCGCCGCTCACGACGAAGATCACCCCCTTGCCATTGGCCTTCGTGGGGGTGAAGACGTCCATGGTCAGGGCCAGACCATGTTTGCGCCCGTAAATCACGTCCTGGGTCCGAGCCGTCTCCTGGGCCAGGGCAACACCACCGAGAGCCAGCCAACCCAGGGCGACCGCAAGCAGCAAGCGCAACCATCGCATGACAACCCACCTCCGGGAAAGTCTGTGCACGAGATGCCGGCTGACAGTTCACAGAACTGGTATAGCAATGAGACAGGAGATGACAGCCCCAAGCAGGAAAATGCGGCGCGCCGTTCGCGGCGCGCCGCGCTGCCTTTTCACTCCAGCGGATTGGGAATGGAGGTGGCACTCTCGACCACCTCTAGCGGTGGGCTCACTCCGGGGCGCAACTGGTCGCGGCGCAGATAGCCGATCAGAAAAATGATGCTCGCCGAGATAAAGGGAAAGATCGCCAGCACGATCAGAGGAGCCTGATACTGATCCGACTGCCCCTTGCGCTGTTCCGCCATGGCGCCGACCGTAATCTGCCCGACCGAGCCGCCCAGGTTGCCGATCATGTTGATGAACCCAACCGCCGAGGCGGCCGCGGTCCCACCCAGGAAGATCGTCGGAATCGGCCAGTAAGCAGGGAGATGCGCATACATGCAGGCGCCAACCAGCAGGATGAACACCCCGATGGCCAGCCAGGGCAGCCCATACAGGCCGGCGACCAGGAAGATACCCCCGCCCAGGCCAATCAACGGCAGGGCCGCATGCCGGATGCGTTCCTGGGTCTTGTCCGAGTGCCAGCCATTGAAAAGCATGGCGACAAAAGCGACCGCAAAAGGCGCAGCTGCCAGCCAGGAAGCGCCCACGTCGCCCCAGCCAGAGAGTTGCTTGAAAATGGGCGGCATGAAGGTCGAGAGCCCGTAACTCGTCACATTCATGCAGAAGTAGTAGAGCGTGAGCAGCAGCACGGGCCCCGCGTGCCGCAGCCACGCCCAGTGGCCTTGCTCCTCACCCTGCTTGGCCAGGTGTTCCTGGTGCAGTTCGTTGATCAGCCAGTCCCGTTCCTCGGGTTTCAACCAGCGCGCTTTCTCCGGTCGATCCGGGAGGAAAAAGATGGTGAGGAAGCCAGCCAGCATCGGCACCACCCCTTGCAAGATGAAGATCCAGCGCCAGCCGTCCAGGCCCAACCAGTGAATCTTGAGAATCTGTCCGGAGAGGGGAGAGCCAATCACGCTGGAGAGGGGAATGGCCGCCATGAAGGCGGCGATGGCCTTGGCGCGATCCTGCGGGCGAAACCACAGCGACAGATAGACAATCACCGAGGGAAAGAAGCCTCCCTCGAAAAAGCCGAGCAGAAAGCGCAGCACATAAAATTGATGCTCGGCATTGGTCGGTAACCCGTTGCAAAAACGGCCGATGCTCCCCACCAACCAGGCATTCTCGGGCAAGGTCGGCAGCCAGCCGAAGAGATAGTCGTGCGCCAGGGGCGTGCCAATGGCGCCAATGAAGGTGCACGCCAGCCCCCAGAGAATAAGAATGCGCACAAAGACCCAGCGCGCCCCCCATTTCAAGACACTCACCGTGCTGGGAATTTCCAGAATCCAGTAGCCCCAGAAGAAGATGCCGGCGCCAAAGCCGATGACATCCACCCCGAAACCCAGCCCCCCCTCCTCGGGAGGTTTCTTCATCCCCAGCTGGGCCACGGACACGTTGATGCGATCCAGGTACGCCAGGATGTAAAGGAAGAAGAGGAAGGGAATTAGATGGAAAACGGTTTTACGTCGGGTTTGCTCGGCGAGGGTGGCAGCCGGCTTGCGCCACAGGAGAGCCATCACTCGGTCGGCAAGGGTGTGGTCGGAAGAGGAAGGGCTACTGGTCATCAATCCAGGCTCAGCGGCGGGTTGAACGGACAAAAAAACCCCGCTGAACTTCCTGCAAGCAGGTCGAACAGCGGGGCCGGAACAGAGAAGAGGCCGAACTATACAAGCACGATACTAACGTCGCGCGAAGAGAAGTCAAGTAGAAAAACGAGAAAATTCCCATCAGGCATGAAACCCTGGAACTGGAGGGACTTTGCATCGTCTCAAGTTGCTGCGCATTTCAAGGAAGCGTGGCGCTTTGCCTCAGCGCGAAGAACGCAGAGTGAGTTCCTCGCTCGGGATCCAGGAGGCCGGCGCGGGCTCTTGCCGAGGATTCGTCTTGCTGCCACACCCCGAACAGCCGCCCGGGCGTCCGCTCCAGGTGCGCCAGGTCTGCCGTGCCAGATAGCACACCGCTCCGGCCACAAACCCTGCCACGAGAATCAGTTGCAGATGCATCGCGCGCCTCCGGCTGGCCCTGTTAGCCAAACAACCCGGTCCCCACCTGGTAGACCACAAGCGCCCCCACGTAGGCGAGCACGGTCATGTACGTGAAGGTGAACGCCGGCCAGCGCCAGCTGCCGGTTTCGCGTCGGATGACCGCCAGCGTCGAGGCACACTGGCAACACAGGGCGAAGAAGACCATCAGCGACAGTGCCGTGGGGACACTGTAGACCTTCTGACCCGCCCGCGCCGAGCCCTCTTCCCATTTCGCCTCTTGCAAGGCGCGGGCTAACCTGGTCTGGGCGACTTCCTTCGCTTCACTGAGTTCCCCCGGATCAACCTCGCCCACCTCGTAAATGATTCCCAGCGTGCCCACCACCACCTCGCGCGCCGGGAAGCTCGCCAGGGCTGCCACCCCAATGCGCCAGTCCCACCCCAGCGGCTCCACGACCGGCTCGAGGAGCTTCCCCAGCCGCCCCAGCAAGCTCTGCTGTTTCCAGCGCTCGGTGATGTGATTGTGCGCTTTCTCGATCTCGGCGATGGCCGTTTTCAGATCGTTAATCTCTCCTTCCAGAGGAACCAGTGCCGCCTCCAGCTGCTGGCACTGCTGGTGCGCTGCGCCGCGCTGTGCGAGGGGGAGGGTCTGTTCCTGCACTTTCAGCTGCGTCAGTTGCACACGCAGATCGGCGAGCTTCTCCTCTTTTTCTTTCTGTTCGTCGCGCCTGTCAGACAGAGGCTGATCCAGTGTGGCCAGCACTTCCTCAAAGGAGCGCTGCTGCGGATCTTCACGATCGGTGGAGGGGAAGTAAAGGAGCGCCCAGACAACGATCATGCTTGCCAGGATCAGCGTGCCCGCCCGGTAGAGAAAGTTCCAGGCGCTCTCGAGCATGCGACGCAGCACCAACCGCGCCGAGGGACATTTGTAGGAGGGCATTTCCAGCACAAAGACCGGCGTTTCGCCGCGCAGCAAGGTGCGCTTCAACAACAGGGCGACCAGCGGAGCCAGCACCAGGCCCAGAGCATACAGGGCGAACATCACCACCCCCGGCAGCCACCACGGTCGGCCAACAGAAAGAAAAGCTCCAATGAGGAGGATGTAGACCGGTAAACGGGCTGAACAACTCATCAGTGGCGCCACCAGGATCGTCGCCAGGCGATCCCGGCGATGCTCAATCACCCGCGTGGCCATGATCCCCGGAACGGCACAGGCAACCGACGACAGCATGGGAATGAACGATTTTCCGCTCAGGCCACAACGCGACATCAGCTTGTCCATCAGGAAGGCGGCCCGAGCCATGTAGCCGCAATCCTCAAGGAGCGCGATAAAGCCAAAGAGAATAAGAATTTGGGGCAAAAAGACCAGGACGCCCCCCACGCCGGCGACCACCCCATCGACCAGGAGACTGGTGAGCGGACCGATCGGCAAGGAATCGCGCAGCCACCCCGCCAGCAGACCCTTCCCGGCATTGATCCAGTCCATCAAGGGACGCGCAGCGGTAAAGATCGACTGGAAAACAAGAAACATCATCACCAGAAAAATCAGCGTGCCCCACAACCGATGCGTGAGCACACGATCAAGCCGATCAGTCCAGGTCACGGGGCGCTGCGCCGGGCGCTGCACACAGCCAGCGGTCACCTCGCGAATCCAGCCATAACGCGTCCGCGCTTCCACCCCGGGCACGCTGCACCCGACCGAGGCCAACCGT
The DNA here is from genome assembly GCA_029777335.1 of Planctomycetota bacterium. Classification (GTDB taxonomy): domain Bacteria; phylum Planctomycetota; class Planctomycetia; order Gemmatales; family Gemmataceae; genus JAKOSN01. Next base: position 40,111 of record JAKOSN010000157.1, on the reverse strand, counting down.
TGCCGTGCTGCCTGAACCTGTTGTGCCAGGCTAGCTCCCAGTGTTTGCCCCAGCCGTTGTTCGGTATAACCGCCCACATCGAGGAGAAGACGACGCACCAGATAGGGCGCAACTTCTTCTCCCACCATTGCTTGCAATGCGGCGACTTCCTGCTCAAAGGCAGCGGGGAAGGAGGGCCGTTTCTGCCCCTGCGCGCTGGTCGGATGGTGAGAGGCAACCTCGGCGAGCACCTGCCGCAATCGATCAAGGCCGACGCCCTTGTTGGCCTGCAAGGGAACCACAGGAAGGGCCATTTGCTGCGCCAGGCGCTCCACATCGAGCCGAAGCCCCTGCCCGGCCGCCACATCCATCATGTTGAGCGCCAGGACCACAGGCACGCCGAGTTCGAGAGCCTGGGTGGTGAGATAGAGATTCCGTTCCAGGTTGGAGGCATCGACAATGGAGACGACCACGTCGGGTTGCTTTTCGCCTTCCTGATGGCCCAGGATCAGATCGACCGCGACCATCTCATCGGGGGAGCGCGGCGCCAGGCTGTAGGTTCCCGGGAGATCGACCACGTCGAAGACCTTGCCACAACAGGTCATCTGACCCTTCTTGGTTTCGACGGTCACCCCCGGATAGTTGCCGACACGTTGCCGCAGACCCGCCAGGGCATTGAACAGAGTGGTTTTGCCCGTATTGGGATTGCCGAGGAGCGCAACCGTGAGCCGGTCCGAGGCGATGGGCGTTTCAACCGGAAGGGAAGGGGTTGCCATGAGGGGACACCTGGAGGCTCAGAGCGGGGTAACCTGAATCCGGGCCGCTTCGCTGCAGCGCAAACTGAGACGATAATCGCGCAGTTGCAATTCCATGGGATCGCCCATGGGAGCCAGCGCGATCACCTCGACCTCTTCTCCTTCGAGCAACCCCATCTCATAAAGGCGTTGCACCAGGCCATCGCTACCGTGCAAGGCCTCGATGCGAGCCCGCTGGCCAACGGGGATTTGATCGAGGGTAGGCATGGTGGGTGTCTCAAGGAGTCTCAGCAAGCAGCCGCCTCGCCCCAGGCCAGAGACAACCAGGGCACGGAAGCGCGCCAAACGCGGGGGGGAGCAGCGTTAACAACCGGCGGGCACAGGACGAACGAGAATTTGCACATCGAGGTCGCCACGCACGCACAGGCGACAGCCATCAATCTGCAGCAGACACGGACAACCTGGCTGCACCACCTGCAGGCGTGTGCCCGCCCGCAGACCGAGTTCAGCCATGCGACCAATCCAGCGGGGATCGCCGGTAATCTCGGCAACCTCACCCCATTCGCCCGACCGAAGCCATTCCAACGGCAAACAGGTTTCGTGATACACAGCCAACCGTCCTTCCCAACCACCCGTGGCCCCGGCTGGAGTTATTGAGACTGAATCTCAATCTACTCTAGCGGACCAGGAGATGAAGTCAAGAAGAGTTTGCCGAGAATTTGACGGACCGAGCCCCCTGGCTGCGCGCCCGGGCGCGCAGGACCCTTCGCGGCGGGGGGGCACCACCGAGTCGGTCGCCTCATTCCCAGGTCGGGGCCGGTCCCCGCACCGATGCCTGCTTCCCAACACAGCGCGACATGATTCCGCGCCGCTCCACCTCGATTTGCCCCAGAGATTGGTCGTCCTCCTGCCTCGCGCGCTCTAAGACAAGCAGAAGCGAAATAGACATGAAGAGGTTGGCCAACCTCCGGATCGGAGATCCCCATGGCGTCGTCGTTACCTGGTTCCCTACGCAGCCTCAACGAACAACTCGAGGAGTTGCTGCGTCAGAGCCGGTTTCAGGAAGCCTTGCCCCTGGCCGAGCAGACCTGTGCCCAGGCGCGCGCGACGCCTGATCCGGATCCCGCGCAGAATGCCCTCTGCTGGCGCTTCCTCGGTCAGCTCCATCGAGAACTCGCTCACTATCCCCAGGCCGAGGCTTCCTTGCTCGAAGCGCTCAAGCTGCAACGCGCTCTCGGCCAGGACCACCCCGATTATGCGCGCTCCCTGCAAGAGCTGGGGCGTCTTTACGTGGAACTGGGCAAGTATAGTCAGGCAGAACCGCTGCTGCGCAAATCGCTTCAGGTGCATGAGCAACGGTTTGGCGAACAGCACCCCGCTGTCGCCCAGAGCATGCACGATCTGGGTTTCCTCCTCGATCTCCAGGGCCAGCGCGCGGAGGCAGAAAAACTCCTCCTGCAAGCACGCGCGATCCGTCAGCAAACCCTTGGCGAAAGCCATCGCGATTATGGCCAGAGCCTGACCACCCTGGCCTGGCTTTATTCCGGGATGGGTCGTTTCGCGGAAGCCGAGCAACTGGCACGCCAGGGACTGGCCATCCGGCGCGCGGCGCTGGGTGAGGAGCACCTCGACACGGCTGCCAGCGCGCATCGCCTGGCCGGAGTTCTGCTCAGCCAGGTTAAACTGAGTGAGGTCGACGCCCTCAGCCAGCAGACCCTGGCGGTGCGCAAGCGCGTGCTGGGCGACCAGCACCCCGATTATGCCGCCAGCCTGGAGAATCGCGCCATCCTTCTGGCCATGCAGGGCAACTATTCCGAAGCGGAGGCCCTGGGGCGCCAGGCCCTGGAACTCACCCGCAACGCCCTGGGCGAGCAGCACCTCTACTACGCAACCAGCCTGTGCTCGCTCGCCTACATCCTGCAACTGAGCAGCAACTTCGACGATGCCGAGAAGCTGGGGAAACAGGCGCGCGAACTCATTCGCGCCGTCGTTGGCGAAAAGCACCCCGCGTACGCGCAAAGCCTGTGGACCCTCGCCGACATCTATAACAGCCAGGAAAAATACTCCGAGGCGGAGCCGATTCTGCGTGAAACCTGCCGCCTGATTCAGCAGCAAACCGGCCCCGATTCCATCGAGACGATCTCTGCTCTGCAGGCGCTGGTGCGCACGGTGGTGCTCAGCGGCAATCTCGAAGAAGGGGAACAACTGAGCCAGCGCATTGTGGAGCGCAGCGATCGCCTGCGCGAAAGCCACCCCATCTTGCATGCGACCAGCTTGCAATGTCGGGCCATGGTCCAGCAATCCGCCGGCCAGTTCGAGCAAGCGCTTGCCTCGTTTCAACAAGCGCTCGACCTGGCGTCGGCCCACCCCGAGAGCGGGCAGCATCTGATCACCGAGGCGCTGCGCAGCCAGGCCCATTTGCAACAGGGACTCGGACAGTACCAGCAAGCTGAGAAGGCGTTTCAGCACCTGCTCGACCACACGCGCCGCACCGTGGGTCCTACCCACCCCGAGACGATCCAGAGCCTGCAGGACCTGGCCAGCCTCTACCAAACGGTGCGCAACTTTGCCCAGGCCGAGGCACTATCCAATCAAGCACTCGAATTGCAGCGCCAGCGCGTGGGCGAGGACCACATCGATTTTGCCCGCACCCTGGAAGGGTTGGCGCGACTCTATCTGCACATGAACAACCTGGCCGGGGCCGAGGTCCGCTATCGCCAGGTGCTCGATATTCGGGCGCGCACGCAGGGAGAAGAGCATCCCGAATACGCCCAGACGCTCAACGACCTGGCAGCGCTCTACTTCGACACCGGCAATTACGGAGCCGCCGAGGGAATGTATCGGCGCGCGCTCGAGGTGCGCCGCGCCACCCTGGGCGAGGATCACCCCGAAGTGGCCCAGAGTCTGCACAACCTCGGCCTGCTCTATCAAACCGTGGGCAACTTCGACGAGGCCGAACCTCTCCTCACCCAGGCGCTTGAGATTCTGCGCGCCCAGGGGGGTGAAGAAGATATTGGCTATCTTCGTACTCTGCAAAGTGTCGCCCTCTTCTGGCAGGCCAAGGGCGAGGTCTTCAAGGCCGAGCAGATCATGCAGGAGGTGGTCGATCTCACCTGCCGCGCCTATGGCGACGAACATCCCAGCCTGGTGCCAACGCTGAGCGACCTGGCCCAGTTGCACGGTTCGATGGGCAACCAGCTCGCAGCTCTGCCTCTGTGGCAACAGGTCCTGAAAATCAACGAGAAAGTGCATGGCGCGGGCAACCGCATCCACGCCGCCGACCTGACCAACCTGGCCCTGGCCCATCGCGCTCTGGGGGATCACGAGGAGGCCCTGCCGCTGGCGGAAAAAGCGGCCGAGGTCTTGCGTCAGGTGCATGGCGAGGAACACCCGGAAGTCGCCGGCGCCCTGCAAACGGTGGCCGCCCTCTATCGCAGCCTGGAGAACTACCCCGAGGCGAGCCGGCTGTATGACACCGCCCTGGAGATCTTCCGTGCGGTGCTGGGGAAGTATCACCCCGCGGTTGCGGCCTGTCTGAACGAAATGGCTACTTTTGAGGTCGCACAAAACCACTTTCAGCAAGGTGAGGCTCTGCACGAGCAGGCGCTCGAGGTGCTGCGCCGGACCGTGGGCGACAATCACCCCGAATACGCCGGCTGTCTGCGCACCCTGGCCACACTGTACCAGGCTCAGGGCAAATTCGACCGCGCCGACCCGCTGTTGCAGCAACACTACCGCATCCTGCGCGTGGCGCTCGGCGATAATCATCCCGCCGTCATCGCGGCGATGCAACTCCAGGCGGATTCGCACCGTGCCCAACGTCGTTTTGCCGAGGCCGAGGCGCTCTACCAGCAAGCACTGACCGCCGCCCGGCAAAACGAGACGATCGACGAAAGTGCCCGCGCCATCCTCCAGGCCAATCTGGCGGCCTGCCTTCTGGAGCAAAATCGCCTGGACCACGCCGAATCGATTCTGCGTCGCGCCGTCCAGACCCTGCGCGCCACCCTGGGCGAGGAACACCCCAGCACGGGAAATGCCATGGCCAATCTGGCGCTGCTCTGTGCCAGCACAGGGCGCAGCGCCGATGCGCTTGGCCTGCTGGAAGAACTGGCGCTGCGCGACGATCAGCAATTGACCGCCATTCTCCTTTTGCACTCCGACAAGGCGCGGACGTACTGTCTGCGCGGCCAGCTGGAAAACTTCGATCGGCTTCTGTCACTGGCCTGTCAGCTGCTGGCAAACCAGACCGTTTCCCTGAGCAAACTCTTTGCTTTTGTCCTGCGCCGCAAACTGATCTGGATCGAGGCGATTGCCACGCCACGCCTGGCCTTGCTGGAAGCGAAGTATCAACCCTGGCGCAAGGAGATTCATCGCTATTATCTGCTGGGTCGTCAAATTGCCGCCAAAACCTGGGCCGGTCCCGGGAGCGAAGGCGGACATGGCTATCAGCGCCTGTTGCGGCAATGGCAACAGGATCTGGACCAGCTGGAGACCGAACTCGCCGATGTCGTGCCGGAACTGGCCTGGCAGCGCCGTCGACGCACCCTCACCGGCGGCGACCTGGCGGCTCTTCTCCCTGCGAACAGTGCCTTTGTGGAAATCGTCCGCTTTGATCGCGTGGACTTCACTCGCGCGGCTCACTCGGTGACCCCGCCGCCGGCTGCCACTTCGCATTATCTCGCCTTTGTCCTTCTCCCCGGCCAGGCGGACCATGTTCAGTTGCTCGATCTCGGATCGGGCGACAAGATCAAGGAACTGGTTGCCAACTATCACGCCGCCCTGGACAAAAGCAAACAGCCCGACGAGCGACCGGGCCAGAGTCTGCGAACGGGGTTAGCGCTGCGCTCCCAGGTCTTCGATCCGCTGCTGGCCGCCTGTGGCTCGGCAACGCATCTATTTCTGGCGCCTGATGGCGAGTTAATGCATGTTCCCTGCGGTGCGCTGCCGCTCGCCGACGAAGGACATCTGATCGATCGTTACACCTTCAGCCACGTTCCCACGGGACGCGATCTGCTTCGTCAGACCTTCCCCACCGAACGCGGGCCGTCCGCTCGGGTTTTCGGTCCGCCCCGGCAAGAAACCCCGAGCGAATCTCCCCCGCTCACGTTGCCCATGCCAACTCGCCTGCCGCCGGGCGAGTCCTGGTGGGCCGGTTTGTGGAAGCGACTCAAGGGTTTGCTCGGGAGCACCTCCGCGCCTGCAACCCCCAGCCCGAGTGCCCCGACCAGACCTTCCCCGGAAGTGGATCGCACCCCCGCTGTTTTGCGAACCGAGGCGCAACAACTCGCGGAACTTCTGGGCGTGCTGCCCTTGCTCGGCGAACAGGCCACGCGCCAGGCGCTGGTGGAAGCTCCCCAGGCGCGCATCCTCCATCTTGCGGTTCCTGTGGAATTCCAGGACGAGGGCGCTCTGGTCATGCGCACGCCAAACACCCTTTCGCCCGACGCCGACGATGGGCGCGCCGATGCCACCCCGTGGAAGAATCCCATGCAATTTGTGACAGTGAATCTGGCTCGGGTCTGGGGGGAAAGCGGTTCAGGGATTCTCTCGGCGCGCGAGCTGAGTAGCCTGGATTTCTGGGCAAATCAACTGACGGTGCTCTCGGCCTGTGACGCCTTGCCGATGCATCTGAACTGGCCGCTCCAGGTCTTGCTCCGTGCTTTTTTCCTCGCGGGTTCAGGAGCGGTGCTGGTTCGTCTGTGGGACAAACCCGAGGCCCCGCACGTGGAATTGCTTGCGGAGTTCTATCGCCGTCTGGGTGCTGGTCAGGGACGTGCGGAGGCTCTGCGCGAGGCACAGGTCATGCTGCGCGCGCGTTACCCCCATCCACGATACTGGGGCGGGTGGGTCTGTCACGGTGAGAGCACTCCGTTGCGCTCGGCAGAGGGAAAACCTCTGTCTGGCTAGAGTTCCAGCGCAGGGTTCTCAACTCTTCTCTGGTTGTTCTTTGGGGTTTGTCTTCTTTACTAAGTGCAGCTGCGACTCTACATACAGTAGCGTTAGCAAAGAGGCACAGAAAACAGATGATAACGCCAGGGAGGTTGACCGAATTGTCTGCGCCGTCCAGACATATAACGAATTGTCCCATGTGGAAAAACCGTTTTCTTGTTGTTACTGACCTGTTGCGCCCTGATGACTTAATCGGACTGTCAGAGAGCATTGAGCGGGATGGGCCAAACGATCTTCCACTGATAACGAACAGCTAACCAACCATCGCCAGCTTTTCCACAGAACAAGGAACAACTCCGTTTCGCACCGCTCTTGACCCCATTCGTCGGACTGGGACAATAACCCCAGGACTCCTTCTGTGTTCGCGGAGAACGGCATGTCGCCGGTGTTGCGCTGCACCAACAAGCATGAATGGCACCTGAAGCCAGGCGATCCACTGGGTCACACGACGCAGGTCTGTCCCATCTGTGGCGAGCCGGAGCTGACGCGCGTGGGCCCCATGCAGGCCACCCTGCCAGCCACGGTGTCAGTGGTTCATTCCCTGCCGAGCGCGGCGCCGGTTCTGTCTGGCTACGACATCTTCGAACTGCTCGACGAGGGAGGAATGGGCCGTGTTTATCGAGCGCGGCAGCGGGCCACGGGCCGCATTGTTGCCCTCAAGGTGATTCGTCACGATCGGGTCAATCATCCCGAGGTGGTGGCGCGGTTTCAACGCGAGGCGCGCGCCGCCCGGGCACTGGCCCATCCCAACATTGTGGAAGTGATCGACGACGGAGTGGAGCAGAACACTCCCTACCTGGTGATGGAGCTGGTGGTTGGCAAAACGCTGCAACAGCTGGTTCACGAACGCGGGGGACCCTTACCCGTGGCGGAGGCCTGCGAGATTCTACGTCAGGCCGCCCTGGGGTTGCAGCATTTGCACGAAAAAGGGCTGGTTCATCGTGATATCAAGCCGTCGAACCTGATGGTCACGACGGCCACAACCCCGTCGGGGCGCCTGGTCAAGATCCTCGACATGGGGGTGGTGCGCTTGCGCCAACTGGCCGAGAGCCCGGAAGAATGGTTGAGCACGTTGACGCAGCAAGGCACCCTGATCGGCACGCTTGATTACATTGCGCCCGAGCAGGTGGAAAACTCGCACAGCGCGGATATCCGCGCCGATCTTTACAGTCTGGGTTGCACCGCCTATTTTCTGCTCTGTGGGCATGAGCCCTTTCGCAACAAGAGCATCGCCGAGAAGATTTTCTGCCAGCGTTACAGCGATCCGGTGCCGATCGATCAGGTGCAGCACGAGGTGCCCAGTGTGGTGGCCGCCGTGGTGCGCCGGCTGATGACCAAGAATCCGCAGGAGCGCTACCAAACACCGGCCGAACTGGTGGAAGCGCTGGACGAACTGGCGGCGACCGGGCAGATCGCACTTTTTCGAGCAGCGTCGCTTCCCCTGCGTCAGCGGTTTCAGGCCCATTGCGGAGCGGTTTACGCGCTTTCTTTTCTCGACGCGCAGCACCTCCTTTCCGGCGGCCACGATCAAACGCTTCGGTTGTGGGATCTGGCCACGCAGACCGAACGCCTGTGTGTGGAGCAAAGTCGGCCCGTGGTCAGCGTGGCAACCTTCCCCAACGCAGCGCTAGCGCTGATTGCCACCGGGGTGACCCTGCGGCTGCTGGAGATGCCGAGCGGAAAGGAACTCCAGCGCTGGGCCGGCCACACCGATGCGGTTCGGAGCGTGGCGTTCGAGCCGACCGGGCGCCTGGCGGTCAGCGGCGGAGACGACCGCCTGGTGCGCATCTGGGAGGTGCAGAGCGGGCGCACACTGGATCGCTTGCGTCAGCATCGCGCCGGGATTACCAGCGTTGCCTTTGCTCCCTCGGGCTTGTGGATCGCCTCGGCCGGGCGTGAACCGGCGCTGTGGCTGTGGGATACGCAGACGGGAAAAACGCTGCGCCCCTTTGACGTTCCGCGCGGCATGGTGCTGGCGACCACCTTTCGCGGGCAACATCCGCAGCTGGCCTCGACGCACTACGACACCAGTGTGCGCCTGTGGGAGTGCGAAACGGGTCGCGAACGTCGGCGGTTCCAGGGCCATCGGCAAATGGTGACGGCTCTCGCCTGTTCGCCCGATGGCCGGCTCCTGGCCTCGGCAGGCCATGACCGCATGGTCAAGATCTGGGATCCAGAAACCGGCGTGGAACGGAGTTCCGGGATCGAGCATACCGGCCCGGTGGAGTGCCTGGCCTTTTCGCCCGATGGCACTTTGCTGGCATCGGGGGGTGCCGACGGGACGATCTGTCTGTGGGAGGTGCCAGGGTGAGCCGCCAGGGCGACAAGGCGACCGCCGCCAGACGCGACGAGGTGGATCCCACGGTGGCGCGCTCTCCTCTGCGCCTGCATGCCAGCCGCTGGTCGTCGAGTCCGCTGGCGCTCAAACGGCGGGCGCGGCGCATTCTGCGCACCCTGGCCGAGGTCTACCCCGAGGCACGCTGTGCCTTGCATTACCACACTCCCTTGCAGTTGCTGATTGCCACCATCCTGTCGGCGCAGTGTACCGACAAGCGCGTCAACCTGGTCACCCCCGCGCTCTTCGCGCGCTATCCCGATGCGCAGGCCTTTGCCCAGGCGCAGAAGAAGGAGCTGGAGAAGCTGATCGAATCCACGGGCTTCTACCACAACAAGGCGCAGAACATCATTGCCTGCTGTCAGCGGATTGTCACTCATCACCACGGTGAAGTTCCCAGCACCATGGAAGAACTGGTCGCTCTGCCAGGAGTGGGCCGCAAGACCGCCAATGTTGTTCTTGGCAATGCCTTTGCCGTCCCGGGGATTCCCGTGGATACTCATGTGGGCCGGTTGAGTCAGCGCATGGGGTTGACGACCCACACCGACCCGGTCAAGATCGAACGCGATCTGATCAATCTGATTCCCCCGCCGGAGTGGACAATCTTTGGCCATCGCATGATCGAGCATGGGCGGCGCATCTGTCATGCGCGCCGGCCGTTGTGCGAATCCTGCCCGGTGGCACACCTGTGTCCTCGCATCGGAGTATGAATGGAAACCCTCCTTGAACGCTTCTGCCGCTATGTTCGGGTTCACACCCAGGCCGATGAGAAAAGCACCACGGTTCCCAGCACGCCCGGACAGCTGGTCCTGGGCCGCATGCTGGTCGATGAACTGCGCGCCATGGGGTTGAGTGACGCGACCCAGGATGAGCACGGGATCGTGATGGCCACCATCCCCGCGACGGCGTCTCATCCCGTGCCCACCATCGCCTGGAATGCCCATGTGGACACCTCGCCCGAATTTACCGGCAAGGACGTCAAACCGATTGTGCATCGCAACTACGATGGTAAGGACATTGTTCTCCCTGGCGATCCCACCCAGGTCCTGCGCGTGCACCAGACGCCGGAGTTAGCGGCCCTGAAGGGGAAAACAATCATCACCACCGATGGCACCACCTTGCTGGGCGGCGACGACAAGGCAGGGGTGGCGGTCATCATGGAGACGGCATCGTACCTGATGCAGCATCGCGAGATTGTCCACGGTCCGATTCGTGTATGCTTTACCTGCGACGAGGAGATTGGCCACGGCGTCGATCATCTCGATCTGACCAGGCTGGGGGCGCAGGTGGCGTATACCCTGGATGGCGGAGGGACCGGGGAGCTGGATCACGAGACGTTTTCAGCGGATCTGGCGGTGGTGACAATCACGGGTGTGAATGTGCATCCGGGGATCGCCAAGGGGCGCATGGTCAATGCGGTGCGCCTGGCAGCGATGTTTGTCGATCGGCTGCCCAAACGAACCCAATCTCCGGAAACGACCGAGGAACGCGACGGCTTTCTGCATCCCTATCGCATCGACGGCGGCGTGCCCGAGGTAACCTTGCGCATTTTGCTGCGCGACTTCGAGGCGGCGCGGTTGCTCGAACGTGCCGAGTTGCTCCATCTGACGGCGCGGCAGCTCCTGGCGGAGTATCCCGAGGCGAAGATCCAGGTGACCGTGACCCCGCAGTATCGCAACATGGCCGAGGGGCTGACCAGGGATCCGCGCGCGTTGAAATATGCCGAGGAAGCGATGCGCCGCGCCGGCGTGGAGCCCACGTACACCATTGTTCGCGGGGGCACCGACGGAAGTCGTCTGACCGAGCTGGGGCTTCCCACGCCCAATCTCTCGACCGGCGAACACAACATTCACTCGCCGCTGGAATGGACGTGTCTGGAAGAGATGGTCACGGCGGTTCGCGTCCTGGTGGAACTGGCGCAGGTGTGGGCGACCCCGCGCTAGACGCGGAGCTGTCACTGCACGGGGCGCGCCTTGTAGGGGAACATCGCCCAGAATACCGCTCCGAGCACTCCGCCAATGGCTCCGCCGGTCAGGCTGCTGGCGGAGCTCAGGGCAAGGAGTGGGCGTTCGAGCCCATAGACCGCACCGACCAGGAGCCCCACCAGGCCGGGAATCAGAATCCACAGGGGCCCGCGCGTGGGGAGAGGGGTGTCCTCGGCTTCGGGGGCGCCCAGCTTTTGCAGATGCTCTCGTTCCTCGGGAGTGATCTGCCCCTCGGCCTGCAGACGATCGAGATCCAGTAACACCTTCATGCCTACCTCATCGTCCCGGGTCTCGGCAGAGTCCAGCCAGGGCTCGCGCCGAGACCCGGACCGTGCGCGCCGTTCCGGTCGCGCTCAAATATCGTAATACAGGTAGAACTCGTACGGATGCGGTCGCAGACGAATCGCATCCACCTCCTTCTCGCGCTTGTACCAGATCCAGGTGCTGATGACATCGCGAGTGAACACATCGCCTTGCAGCAGAAATTCGTGATCGCGCTCCAGATGCTCCAGCGCTTCATCGAGCGAACCCGGCGCCTTGGGCACCTTGGCCAGTTCCTCCGGTTCCAGATCGTAAATATCCTTGTCCAGCGGTTCGCCCGGCTGAATCTTGTTCTTGATCCCGTCGAGCATCGCCATGAGCATCGCCGCGAAGGCGAGATAGGGATTGCTGGAGCCGTCCGGGCACCGGAACTCCAGGCGTTTGGCCTTGGGCGACGGCGAATAGACGGGGATGCGGATCGAGGCCGAGCGATTGCGCCGCGAATAGGCCAGGTTGACCGGCGCCTCGTAGCCCGGCACCAGGCGCTTGTAGCTGTTGGTGGTGGGGTTGGTGATGGCGCACAGCGCGGGGGCATGCTTGAGCAAGCCGCCGATGGCGTACATTCCCATATCGGACAGCCCCGCGTAGCCGCTCCCGGCGTAGAGGTTCACGCCATCCTTCCACAGCGAGGTGTGCACATGCATCCCCGTGCCATTGTCCATGAACAGTGGTTTGGGCATGAAGGTGGCCGTCTTGCCATGCTTGCGCGCCACGTTCTTCACGATGTATTTGTACTTCAGCACGTTGTCCGCCATCTGCACCAGCGGGGCGTATTTCATGTCAATCTCGCCCTGTCCGCCGGTGGCGACCTCGTGGTGCTGCGCCTCAATCGTCAGCCCGCATTCGATCATCGTCAGCATCATCTCGCTGCGCAGATCGTGCAGCTGATCGGAGGGCGGACAGGGGAAATAGCCTTCCTTGTAGCGCAGCTTGTAGCCGAGGTTGGGCCCTTCAGCGCGCCCGGTGTTCCAGGCGCCCTCGATGGAATCGACGTAGTAATAGCCGGAATGCTGGGTTTGATCGTAGCGGACGTCGTCGAAAATGAAAAACTCCAGCTCGGGGCCGAAATAGGCGGTGTCGGCGATCCCGGTCGACTTCATGTAGTTGACCGCCTTGCGCGCCACGTTGCGCGGATCGCGCGTGTACTCGGTTTTGTCGAGCGGATCGTGGATATTACAGATCATCGTCAGCGTTTTATCTTTGCAGAACGGATCGATGAACGCGGACTCGGGAACCGGCATGACGAGCATGTCCGATTCATTGATGGCCTGCCAGCCGCGAATGGAGGAACCGTCAAACCCCAGCCCTTCCTCGAAGGTGCTCTCGGTGAGGGCCTCGGCCGGGATGGTGAAATGCTGCCACAGCCCTGGAAAATCCATGAAGCGCATGTCGATACAGCGAACTTCCTTCTCCCGAATCAGAGCCAGAACTTCTTTGGGTGTCACAGTAGACCTCCTGCCGGTGCAGTACTGCCCGGGCACCGGGCCGGGAGAGAGGGTCGTTGCGAGTCAGGATCCCTGGAGCGTTATAGCAACGCCAATGCAGCTGCACAGTCGGAAAATTCCTCACAACTTAGCCGTTGACTGTGCCGTGCCGACCCCCAGAAGGCGGAAAATGCTGGGGAAAGCGCGCTTCACGTGGAGGGGGGAGAGGGGTGCCGCAGATAGGCCGAGCGGTAGATCGGTCGCCCTTCCAGGCGGAACTTGCGCTCGAAGTTGGTCAGGTAGTCGAGCTCGTGTGCTGGTTGGCCGGGTTCGGGCGCGGCCAGCGGAGTGAAGAGCGCCACCTCGGTCACCAGCGCCTGGATGATCTGGTGATATTCCTCGACATCGGTCACGATGTGAAAGCGCCCTTGCGGTTTGAGGATGCGGGCACACTGGCGCACAAAATCCTCGGTGAAAACACGGCGTTTGTGATGGCGTTTCTTCCACCACGGATCGGGGAAGTAGACGTGGACCGCCTGGACCGATCCTTCGGCGATGCGATCACGCAGAAAGAGGCGCGCGTCGCCCTGGGCCACCTTGACGTTGCTCCGCTGACGCTTGGCCAGGCGCGTGGCGGTGAAATAGACATACTTGCGCTCAATCTCGACGCCGAAGAAGTTCACCTCCGGGTGAGCCTCCGAGGCATTGAGCAGAAATAACCCCTTGCCAAAGCCGACCTCGATCTCCACGGGGTGCTCATTGCCAAAGAGCGCGGGCCAGGCGAGCACGGGGAGAGGCTCTTTCGCCTCGGCCAGGGTGCGCGCCGAAGGGGTGGCCACCAGATAGGGAGCGAGTTCCTCGGGGGAAAGCCGACTGGGTTGGCGCACGGCTAGTCCTCCTTGGCCGCGCCCGAGTCGACGGCGGAGCGATTCATGGGGACGCCAATGATATCGGCCTGGAAGACCATGGTTGTGCCGACAAACCCCTGCACCAGAAAGATGGTCTGGCGCCGGTGAATCTTTTGCCCTTTGCCGACCAGCAAGAGCCGATCGCCGGGGCGCACCACGCCGCGAAAGCGCACGTTCTCCATTCCGCCAAAGCCGATAAAATCGCCCTCCAGCAGGCGGGCATCGCAGACAAAGTAGGAACACAGCTGGGCGGCCGCCTCGCACATCAACACCCCGGGCAACAGGGGATAGCCGGGCATGTGGCCGCGCACCCAGAACTCATCGGGGCGCACATCCTTGTAGCCGACGATCAGATGGTTGGTTTGATCGAGCAGCACGATCGCGGTCAGGTGCTCCATCTCGAAGCGCTGCGGATTGTAGCGCCGGATGGCCTCAAGGTCGGCGACCACGTGGCTGCAATCGATCGACGCAGGATCCAGTAACAGGGGAGGAGGCATTACAAATTCCTTATCCGACGACTTCCGAGATCTGAGCCAACTCCGTCAAGAGCACATCTGGCCGGCTGTTCGGTTCTTTTAACTGTTCGGGAGTGGCCTGGAGGGAGGTTTTATCACCAGCAAAGAAGGCGGTCTTCATCCCCAGGCGCCGCGCGGGGCTGATGTCCTGGGTGAGCCGTGAACCTACATGCAAGATCTCTTGACTCTCCAGACCCAGCTCTTGCAATTTGCTGAGCGCATGACGGAACAGACGTTCCGACGGCTTGCGAGCGCGCAGGTCGCACGACAGAAACGACAGCTCGCTCGGGCAGACCTCGTCCAGAGCCAGCGTTTCGTCCTGTTCCTTCAGCCCGCGTTGCAGTTGCAGGCGCGTGAAGCACTGGCCATCGGCAAGGAAGCCCTGTTTCAGCCCCGCGCTGGCGACGGCCCGCAGCGCCTCGGCCGCGCCGGGATAACAAGCCGTTCCTTGCAAGCTGGCGTGAAAGAAGTAGGCAACCTTGCGGCTGAACTCGTTGAGCGCGCCGTAGAAGCCGGCATCCCACTTGTAGTCTTTTTGCAGGAGTTTCTTGATGATCGATTCCCAGACCCGCTCGGCGAGCACCTCGGGGAAGCGTTCTCCGCCAGTGGTCACGCCGCGCTGTTCGCCGAGCACCTGGCTGTAGATGACCTCCATGTACTCGGCCGGTTGTCCCGGCTTGCGTGACATGGAGCCCCACATCTTGAATTCCTGAATGGTCTTATCGAGCGCCACGCTCATAAAGAGCTTTTGCGGATGCTCAAAGAGGAGCTCGCCCTCGCTGATACACAACAGGGTGCCGTAGAGATTCCAGAGGACGGCACGGATGCCGGGCAGACGCACCAGATGCGGTTTGGCCTTGGGGCGCTTGATTTCAGGGGGCGCGGGCCAGGGTAAGCCGCGCTGATCGAGATGTTTGGCGTACTCCTCCAGCGACAAAGCCATCGCAGCCCCATACCTCCGGACAGCAGTCATTCCGCACAGGTGTTCTCCTCACAAGCTAGCATGAGTCCAGCAGTCCTTCAAGGACCAAGCGACCCGGGGGGTGCAAAACCCCCTGATTCTCTGAGGAGTTGCGAGGGTTGACAGCGTTGGCCCCTCACCTAGAAATAACAGGGGCGACTCCTTCCTTGAGGTTCTCTTCATGAACGCAGATAGTGGCCTTCCTCTTCCTCCCAACCCCGAGCAACCGTCCGGGTCTGCCGTCGCGGCGCGAACGGGTCTGCCTCCCGTCGAACCTCCCTCCGGCAAGTTCATCGCACAGCTGTTCCTGGTTCCTGGCCTGATTGTGCTGGTGGTGGTCTGTTTGCTGCTCGGCGGACACTGGCTCTTTGGCGGGCCACAATCCCCCGAGCAGTTCCTGAAGAAGCTCGACGACAGCAACGCCGAGATTCGCTGGCGCGCCGCCGCCGATCTGTCGCAGGTGCTCCCGCGCGACGACCAGATGGCCGCCAATGCCTCCTTTGCCCTGGACCTGACCGAACGGTTGCAGCAGGCGATGCGGCGAACTGCGCCGCTGGAGAAGGCGCTGCTGGAGCGCCAGCGCGCTCCTGCCCCGGAAGCCACCGATCCCGATCTCAAAACGCGCGAGGATGAGCGCAAGGTGCTGCTCTTCCTCAGCTCGTCGCTTGGACATTTTGTGGTGCCCGTGGGAGCGCCCTTGCTCCGTGAGCTGGCGACCACTCCCACCGACGCCGCGGAACTCGGCGAGATCCGCGCTCGGCGGCGCCAGGCGGTCCTGGCGCTGTGGATGCTGGGTGACAATGTGCGCAAGTTCGCCAAACTCGCGCCCGAGCGGCAGGCACAGATCCTGGACACGCTCAAGGAACAGAGCACCGCTGGCGGAGCGCGGGGTCAGTGGGCGGAGCAAGCGTATTTCTTCCTCAAGGACCTGCAGGTGGGGCGCGACTCCCCCGTGTTGCAGGTTGATCGCACCCTGGTTGAATGTGCCAGCGACGACGACACCTTTTTGCGCAAGCAGGTTGCCTCGGCGCTCACCTACTGGCCGGGGCCCAGGGTCGAGGAAACCTTGCTGCGTTTGCTTCATGACGATGGCCATGGCAACACCGACGATCGACCCCGCGAGGTGGAGCAGCGCGACATCCGCTACAACGCCGCGCAAACGCTGGCCCGGCTGGGAAGTGATCAGGCGCTCCAGGCGTTCGGCCTCTACCGGGAAATGCTCGACGAGCCCAAACAGCTGGAGTTGTGGTCGCTGAAGGAAGGGGACCAAACCCTGGCCCAGGATGCCTTCGCGCGCGAACTGATCCTCTACACCCTCAAGGCGTTGCAACAGCTGCACACCAAAAATCCGAAGCTGGATCTGTCTCCCTTGCGCCCCGCCATCGACCAGTTGGCCCAGAGCAAGAACCTTGCTTTGAGCAACGAGGCGAAGCAAACCCAGCTGGTCCTCGACGGCAACAGGTAGCGCGGACGAGTCTTCCCGAAGCTGCGTGAAAGGCACTTCTTGCGTCTGGGAGGGCGAGGATCTCGCTCAGCCGGTTCCTTGGGGACAAACGGCCGGGCAGCTCTTCGTCCTCGCGAGGAGACCCAGATCCCGTTGGCGTATTCGGGCCATCTCCTTCCTTGCGCGATTTTGCAGATCGTCGTTAGCCCTGTCGGTGCCTTTTCGTCTTTCTCACAAGGTCGAACCGTCTGCGCGGAGAGCCTTCTGCGCCAACGCTGAGGAGACGATCATGGTGCGCACCGCCGCTCTCGGGCTGCTGTTGCTCGGGTTTGCCACCCTCTCTGTCGAGGCGCAACCCACACCCCCGGTCGACCAGGGAGGAGATCCGCTCCCCACGGGGGCGCTGGCTCGTCTGGGGACCTCGCGCTGGCGCCATGGCCACGGAGTGCGCAGCGTGGTCCATCTTCCCTCGGGCAAGGGGGTGATCTCGATCAGTGGCGATGGCGTTGCCCGGCTGTGGGATGCGGCAACCGGACGAACCATCCGCACCTTTCGCCAGGGAGAAACCCTGCTGGCTCAGGCGCTGTCGCCCGACGGCAAAACCCTGGCCACCAGCGATACGCGCGGCACGGTGATTGTCTGGGAAGTCGCCACAGGCAAGGAGAAGCAACGCTTCAAGGCGCGCGAGGGCTGGACGCACCATGTCGGCTTTGTCCAGCAGGGGAGTGTTCTGGCTGCCGCCACCGAGGGGGGAGCGATCTATCTCTGGGATCTTGCCACCGGGCGCGAGAGTGGCCGGGTGCAGGCGGCGAGTTCGTTGCGTGCACTGGCGGTGGCTCCCGATGGCCGCACCCTGGCAACCAACGGCGAGGACAGGGCGGTGGTGCTCTGGGATGCGCTCACCGGCAAGGAAGTGCGTTCGTTCGGCACCGAAAGGATTCGCGCGCTGAGCTTCGCACCCGATGGCAAGACGCTCGCCGGCGCGGATTTTGACCACAAAATCTATCTCTGGAATCCGGAAAAGGGCGAGTTGCTCAAAACGCTCGATGCCAACCAGGGGCAGGTGCGCAGTCGCACCTACGCCCTGGAGGTCGGTTTCAGCCACGATGGCAAGACCTTGGCGACTGTCAGCACCGATCATCTGGCGCGCCTGTGGGAGGTGGCAACGGGCAAGCTGATGCACACGTTGCACGGTCATACCGATCAGGTGTATGCCCTCTCCTTCGCTCCCGATGACAAAACGCTGGCAACGGGGAGCAACGACAACCGTATCGTTCTCTGGGACGTCGCCCGCGGCAAGGAGAAGGTGGCGACGACGGGCCATGGCGGACCGATCAACGCCCTGGCGCTGTCGCCCGAAGGGGAGCTGGCAGCGACCGCGAGCCAGGACGGCACCCTGCGCTGGTGGGAGGTGAAGACCGGCAAGGAAGTGCGACGCACCGAGGTTCTCTCCGAAGCGCTCTTTTCGCTCGCCTATGCGCCGGATGGCAAAACGGTCGCGGTTGGCGGGTCGAATGGAATTCTCCACCTTTGCGAGGCGAAAACGGGGAAAACGGTGCGCGCCTGGCGCGCCCATCGCGAGAAGGCGATCTCCAGTCTCGCCTTTGCCGCCGACGGGCGTCGCTTGCTCTCGGGCGGGTGGGATTCCAACGTCTGTCTGTGGGATGTCACCAGCGGCACCTTGCTGCGCGAATATGGCAGTCGCGCCGATGGCTGGGTCCATGCGGTGGCACTCACCGGCGACGTGGGCAAGGTGGTCTCGGCGGGGCGCATCGCCCAGCTGCGCCTGTGGGAAGGCGCCACCGGGAAGGAACTGGCGCTGCTCAGGGGGCACGCGGGGGGAGCGACCACGGTCATCTTTTCCTCTGAAGGGCGGTTGATTATTAGCAGTGGCCGCGATGGCATGATTCGCGTCTGGGAGGTGGCCAGTCGAGGCGAACTGCGCTCGTTCAGCGGACTGGCCGGAGGCGCGACGGCGCTGGCCCTTGCGCCGGATGGTCGTTTGCTGGCGTCGGGCCACCAGGACGGCGTGATTCGCCTGTGGAATCTGACCACGGGCAAACTGTTACAGGAACTGGAGGGCCACCTGGGCCGCGTGGAAGGGCTGGCCTTCACCCCGCAAGGGAATCGGCTGCTCTCCGGAAGTGCGGATACAACTGCTCTGCTGTGGGATGTCTCCGCTGCGCGCGCAGGCAAACCACAACGGATCCAGCTGACCGCTTCCCAGGTCAAGGAGTACTGGCTCGATCTGGCGCTGGGCGACGGCGCGAAGGCGAGTCGGGCCATCCAGATGCTGGTGCGCGATCCTGAGCACACCGTTCCCTTTCTGAGCGAGCACCTTCAACCCGTTTCGCAGAAGCGGATTGATGAGCTGGTTCGCGCGCTTGAAGATCGCCGTTTCCTGGTCCGCGAACAGGCGATGCGCGAGTTGAAGGCGCTGGGGCGCGCTGCGGAGTCGGCTCTGCGCGAGGGCCGGAAAAATGCCTCCTTTGACGCGCGCAAGCGGATCGACGAAATGTTACAAGCGCTCACCGACACGGGACCGCGTCCCGAGGAACTGCAGGGCTTGCGGAGTGTGGCGATCCTTGAGCAGATTGGCACCCCGGCGGCGCGCAAGGTGTTGCAAGCGCTGGCCGGCGGAGTGCGCGGCGCAGAGCTCACCGTCGAAGCCAAAAAGGCTCTGCAGAGGCTGGAGAAATAACGAATCGCCTGTTTTTCTGGGGCGTGGTGTGCGAGGTCTCTCCCAGGAATCGAGGGTCCACTGGGCGGGGTCCTGCGCGGCGCTCAGGGTCCGGTTGTGCTGACCGGGAGGGCAAGGGATGCTGCAAGGGTGGGCAGCCAGGAGAGGGCGGGCAAAGATTACCAGCAAGAGATCCTCGTCACAACTCATTTCTTTGTAAAGCTTAAGAGAAAAATCCAGGTTCTTCATTCAACTGGCACCTTTCTTGCTCTAGATGATAAGACTTTTCTCCCACCACCAATCGTCCATCCCTCCGTGGAGTGTGGGAGTGAGAACGTTTTGAGCACCCATTGAACTTCTGTGTTTGGGAATTGCCCCAAAGCGGAGAGGCAAGCGATCTCCGTCCGCGCTCAGGGTCTTGCCTCGTCCGGATTGAAGGTTGTTTTTCTGGAGGACCATACTGGTGAAGCGCTTGCGACCCTCTCCCTTGCTTGCAGCAGCCATCCTCTTGTCTCTGCTGTGGGTGTCGCCCTGTCGAGCGGATTCGGCAGGGCCGAGCAACTCCGACCTAAAAGTCATGGCGGACACCGTCTGGGTCATGATCGCGGCCATGCTGGTGTTCTTCATGAACCTCGGCTTTGGCTGCGTTGAATCCGGGTTCTGTCGCGCCAAGAACTGCGTCAACATCCTGTCGAAGAATTTCATCGTCTTCGCCATGGCCACCATCGCCTTCTGGGTCCTCGGCTTTGGATTGATGTTTGGCGAGGGCAACCGGTGGGTCGGCGAAAAAGGGCTGCTCTTTGTCTCCAACGGGGCCGACAAGGAGATGCTTACCAAGGACGTGGCTGCCAATGCCTTCAAGGCGCTGGTCAAGGAAAAGCTCGGCAAGGACCTGAGCGATGAGAAGATCGCCAAGTCCGAGGAAGCCTTGCTGAAGCAGATCGACGAGGTTGCGGACTCGGTTGTCAAGAACGTCACCAAGGCCGAGGAATCGTACACTGCTACCCTGACGGTGGGCACCACCAAGCTGGAAAAGAAGTTCGACGGCAAGGAATTCTACTGGGATAACTATCCCTCGCTGAACTGGACGACCGTGCCCCTGTGGGCGAAGTTTTTCTTCCAGCTGGTGTTCGCCGGGACCTGCGCCACCATCGTCTCTGGTGCGGTCGCTGAGCGCATCAAGTATCTCTCGTTCATTCTCTTCTCGTTTCTGCTCATCATGCTGGTCTATCCGGTGGTGGGCCACTGGATCTGGGGCGGCGGTTTGCTGGCACCGGGCGAAGGGAATCTCTTTGGTAAGGACAGGGGGATGTTCGATTTCGCCGGCTCCACCGTGGTGCACTCGGTGGGTGGCTGGGCAGCCCTGGCGGGGGTGATCGTCCTGGGCGCGCGGATTGGCAAGTACGGTCCTGATGGCAAGGTTCATGCAATTCCCGGCCACAACATGACCGCCGCCTTCATTGGCTGTCTGGTGCTGTGGTTTGGCTGGTTCGGCTTCAACCCCGGTAGCACGATGGCCGCGGACATCCACGGCATCACCCGGGTGGCGGTTACCACCAACACTGCCGCGGCGTTCGCCACCTTGACGGCAACCATCACTGCCTGGATTCTTCTGGGCAAGCCCGATATTGGTATGACCCTCAACGGCTGTCTCGCTGGGTTGGTCGCTATTACAGCCCCGTGTGCCTTCGTAAGCGTGGGGAACTCGGCCATCATCGGGGCGATCGCCGGGGTGCTGGTAGTTTTTGCCGTGCTGATGTTTGATCGATTGCGGATCGATGACCCGGTCGGGGCGACCTCGGTCCACCTGGTAAATGGCGTCTTCGGATCGATCGCCGTGGGACTCTTCGGCGAAAAGGAGATGATTGTCAATGGCGCCAAGGTGCCAACCGGGTTGCTGAATGACGGTTTCTTTATCAGCGGGGGGATGGATCAGCTGATCCCGCAGGTGGTGGGGGTGCTGGTTGTGGCGGCCTACGCCTTCCCGGTGTCGCTGGTGCTCTGGGTGATCCTGCGCTACACGGTGGGCATCCGCGTGACTGCGGCCGAGGAGATCGAGGGTCTGGATCTGGGCGAACATGGCAACGAGAGCTACCACGGCTTTGTCATGGCCGCGGCCTCGACCGAGATCCCCAGCGAAGGCGCCGAACCGCGTTCCGCCCTGGTGCCGCCGAACGATGTCAAGCGGTTCAAGGCAGTGGTCGAAGGAATCTCGCCGACCGAGCTGGCGACAGTCTGGTCCGACCTGTGTCAACCACAGACCAACGGCATCGCAGCCGATTTCAAGACGGTCTACCCCTACCTGACCACCTTCCAGGGCGCGACCTTCCGCTTCCGTGGGGGCGATCCCGAACAGATTCGCACAAGCCTGGAACGGCTGCTCAAAGGTCGCATGCCGCAACAGCCGGTCAAGGTTCGCGTGGAAACCTGACCCACTCGTGGGGGTGACCGGCTTGCAGAGTCCCTGGGGTGAGCGTTGGGTACTGTCAACCACCCGCCACGCTTCGGGCTCTGCAAGCCGGTACGAATCGCACGCTGACATCGTTGTGCCTATTCTCACTCGCCAACAGGAGAGCGCACGCGCTTGAAATCTGGGCTCTTCTGCAACGGCCAACCTGCCTGCATTGGGAATCTGATCGATGAAAATGATTGTCGCGATTATCCGGCCCGAGAAGTTCGAGGCCGTTCAGGCAGCGCTCAATGAGCGCGAAATTTACCTGATGACTGTGACCGATGTGCGCGGCTGTGGGCGCCAGCGCGGTCAAACCGAAGTCTTCCGCGGCGCTGAGTTCAAACCTCGGTTGCTGCCCAAGCTCAAACTCGAAATTGCCGTGAATGATGCCTTTGTCGAGGCGACCGTGGAAGCGCTGTTGATTGCCGCTCGGTCGGGCGACACCGGACAAATCGGCGATGGCAAGATCTTCGTGCTCAGTCTCGAAGATTGCGTGCGCATTCGCACCGGCGAGCGCGGGGGACAGGCCATCGGCCCCTGAGTGAATCCTCGCGGGGGAACAAAGCCGGCCAGCGGGCGTTTTGGTTCGCGCCCGCTGGCCGGCTTTTTTGCGCGCCGGGTTAGGCATTCGGAAAACGACGGGTGCCTTTGGGAGGAGGCAGACACGCGCACACAAAGTGTGGTCCGCCTCGGCCGATTTGCGCCAGCAGAGGATGGCGACAGATGGGACAACGCGGAACCTCGGTGACAAGGCTTTGACAGTCGATTGCGCGGCGCTGGCCCGCCGAATGCAGGCGCGGCCAGTCCAGAGGAAGAGCGTGGCGAGGTTCGCGCCAGGGGCGCGGGGTGGGATAGGGACGAGAACGACGAGCCATGGGAGGCCATCCTGCTTCAGAAAACCAGCGTTCAGCGGGGTGCGGTGGGTGAAATCGAACGACGTTGTTGTTGCATGCGCAGGGCGCGCTGGATCTCCGCGGTCTTGCGGCGCAAATGTTGTTCCCACTCGGGAGTCCAGTGAGCCGAACGCACATAGAGGCGCCGGATGCCGCTCACCGCGGAACAGCGAGCACACAGCCCCAGCGCGTTGACACTTGGTTGACATTCACAGTGCAAACAGACCGCACAGTCGGCACAAAGGGCGCGTTCCTTGCAACAGACCACGCGCCGGCAACAACGGCAAAGGGGCATGGCAGACCTCGTCAGGAAGAGGCCTTCGCAGGAGTCGCCTGGAGAGCGAGCAAGGCCTGGGCCACGGCGCTGCGCGCTTCGGGGAACGGCTGCAGGAGGCGTAACAGAGTGGCGAGCAACTCCTGGGTTTCCGGGTGTTGCAGCAGATTGAGCGGTTCGTGGTGATCGTGAAACTGCGGTTTGCCCGGCGTGGTCCAGCCGGGGGTCGATTCGGTTTCCCGCCCCGGTCCAGACTTGAGCCAGGTGAGTGGATTCTTCTGCAGGGCGCGCGTTTCAGCCGCCAGGCGCGCCTGGGCCTGAGCCTGGAGGATCGCATCGTGAAAGCGGCGACAACGGCCCGTTTTACTTGTGCGCCCACGCTCCAACCAGGCCGTGAAGACTGTTTGCGGCACTCCCGCTGCCTCTGCCGCAATGTGGGGAAATCCGCCAGCACGGATGAAAGCGCAGATGGTGGCTTGCACTTCGCTCGTCAAACGAATGGCCGGCATGATCACAATTCCAGAAGAGCGCGCGCCACTGCGGCGGACAGCGGCGGACCAATGTACTCGAACCCCGCCGTTAACCGCGTGGTGGCATGGCGCAGCAAATCGCCGTGCGCGGATGCCAGTGCCGGGGCGCGCTGCATCTGCCACAGAGGCGAACGCTGGCGCGCCCGAATGAGCGCCGGATGCGTGGTGGTGCTGCGGGCACGGTAGCCAAGCCCTTTCCAGAGCGAGGCAATCGTCGCTGACAGCGCATTGCCAATGCCGATGCCCTGGTAGTCGGGAAGGGTCACCGTGCGATGCTCGCGCCGCGCCGGGAGTCCCTTCCCAACCAAGGGCACCCACGCGGAGAAGGCAACGGGACGGTCGCGCCAGCTGGCCAGGAAACAGGTGGCACCAGGGAGCAAACCATGGCTCAGATAGTGATGCGGAGCAAAGAGCGGCCACGCCGATGCCGCGCAGCGAACGACCGTGAGAGTGACAGGCGGCCGTCGCTGAAGACACCTCCAGGTGAAGAGGTTCTCGGCAGGGCGATAGACCCAGTCCGGCTGAAGCCACGCCTCCACATCCTCGTGGCAGGTGACGGCGACAAACTGCTGCCCGCGCTGGCGCACCGTTTTCGCCAGGGCGGCGCTGCCAATCTGGGCCACGGTGCGATCCACCGTGCTGGTGAACTCGTCCATCACCGCAATTTCCTCGTCGTCCACGGTGGCGAGCAACCGCGCCAGCCGAACGCGGAACTGCTGCCCCGTGGAGAGAGCGGCAAATGGCCGGAGCCACGCCGGCGGGGAGGAGAACCCCACCGCACAAAGGAGTTCAGTGATTTCCTTGATGCTCAGTCCGCGGGGAAAGGCATCGAGCAAGGAGCGCTGGGCGGGCCAGTCATCGAGAAGAGGCTGGCGCGCAAAGGATGCGGGAAACAGGTGTCGGGCGACGGTGGACTTGCCACATCCCGAGGGGCCGACGATCAACCCGAGATGCCAGGGCTTCTCCGCCAGGGGGAGCGTGATCTCCCATTCCAGGCGACTGGTGGCGGTCGAGGGCAGATCGAACAGCCCGCGCACCTGGGCGACACGGGGAGACTCAACCAGGGGCGATTCAAGAATAATGTGCATGGGAAAACTCCGAATCAGGAAAGGAGTGGTTTGCACTTCAACCCCTCCGCCTGGAAGCGAGCCAGCAGGGCGGTTTGGTCCTCCTCGGAGGCGCATTCGACGAGGACGAGAAATTGTTCCGGCGCGGGGGGAATGTTCCGGGACGATCCCGATTTGTTCAGGGTGGCCGCGGTTTGTTCGCTGGCGGCGGTGAGGGTATCCCACAGTTGGCGCACGGCGCGACTGTCCTGCTCAGCGACGGTGCGCAGCGCTGTGAGCGTTTCGGCGTCGTACTCGGCCAGTTGCGCCAGTGGATCGATGGCGAGCAGGAGCGCGCGCGCCTCGGCATCGTTGACATCGAGCACTTCCACGTCGAGGATCTGCTCGGGGTCCATGGCCGCACGCAGATGACCGTCGATCAGCTTGAGTCGGCCATCGGGCAACTCGTAGGCGAGCAGGCTGCGGGCGAAACCGATTTCGTCGTAAAGCGCCGCGAGGGCTGCTTTTTGAGCCTCGGGATGAACACGCGGATTGAGTTCGTGCGGGATCAACTCGCCGGCGCGAACGTGCACATGGCGGAGAATGCGGTTGCGTGGGGTTTTCATCGCAGCGAATCCTTGCGTTAGCGGAGCAGAGAAAGAAGGTGCTCATCGGGGACATCGAACAGGCCCAGACGGCCACGCCACGGCAAAAACCGACGGAGCGGGGCGGCGTCCCGGAAGTGCCACAGCCAGCATCCCGGAGGGGGATCACACCAGAGTGATTCCTGGGCGGAGAGATCCTCCAGGGCGAGTTCCTCCAGGCGCGTGCAAGCGAGGAGTTGGACGGTGCCCAGCAGCACTCCCCGGGGGAGGGATTGGAGCGTGGGATAGCCGGCGCGGCAGAGCGTCTCCGCCAGGGTTGGCACCTGCCACAGCTGCGCAGCGTGGGGCGCCAGGCGACGCCCGGCGTGGATGAGGAGTGGCCCCCGATGATGAGTTTGCCAGCTGCGGGGATCGAGGGTTTTCACACCAAGCACCAGGAGGGAGGCCCACGGCTGGCGAACAGTGATTGCTTTCATGAGCATTCCTCTCAGGTCTTGATCATGAACCTGGTCACGGCATAGGGGTGCATCGTGTTGTGCGCTGTTCCCGAGCCCGTGTTCTCGGTGGTGTACAGGTTGCTGTTGGAACTATCGACGGCGCCAGCGATGCGAGCGTTCGCCCCTCCCGCGGTGTACTGGTAGAGCGTGCTTCCATCCGCACCCTTGACCTGGTGGTTGTGGCTGGGAAGCTCGCTGGTGCTCAACGTGTGGTTCTCCTCGCCTCCGGTGCTCCCCAGGGTACGAGCGGTGAGTCCTGAGCCGGTGCCCGCTCCCAGCGGAGAACGACCGCGCAGATCGGGAAGATTGAAGGTCGTGCTCCCATCGCCCGCTCCCCAGGTGGTCCCGATCGCCGCGAAGAGATCGGCATAGGTCGAGCGTGAAACAGCGCTGCCGTCGCACTCCAGGAAGCCCGAGGGGATGGTGCTCCCCCCGTAGGGGAGGATTGTGCCGCTGGGGAGGACCAATGCCAGGAGGACACCCACGGCGCACTGCTTGTTCGCAGCCGCGCTGGTGTCATAGAGAGGGACCAGGTCGGCGCTGTCGGGCGTGGTGCTGCCAAGGGCGTTGAGAAGTCCCAGGTTGGTGGCATCGAGCGTGGTCTGACCGGAGGTGGCACGCCCCTTGGCATCGACGTGAATCTGTACATAGGTGCCTGCCGCAATCCCCGTGTCGGTGAGATCCGCGAGGATGGTGTTGCCCGCATCGTCGTAAGTGAGAGTGATGTTGGAACTGTTGGTGAGGATGGAACCCACGGCATCCTGCGCTCCCTCGCTGTCCAGGCCCGCACTGATGCTGCCACTCATGAGCACCCCGCCCACGAAGGTCAACCCTCCGGTGGTGGTCGAGAGCCCGGTGCTACTGCCGAGCTTGATCCTGGGATCGGTCCCGGTGACTTCCAGGATGCCGCCCTCTTGCAAGCGCACCTTGGCAATCACGGTCGAGGTGTTGTCCAGAAGTTGCCAGGAGGCCATCGTGTAGTGATCGACGGAGAAGTTCTCGTAGGAGAGGCCCACGATGGGGCAGGCGCCCGCCGCATAGTAACCGAGGGAGAGAGGCCAGTTGATGGTCCAGGCGGGGAAGTCGTCGCCCTCGTTGAGAGTGATGCCGACGTGGAGACTATCGGCGTTGAAGCGGGCGTGGAGATCCTTGTCGCCGTCGAGGTGCTGGGTCTGGGTGGAGACGATGCCCGCCTGCGTGGTGGAGGCCGGTTGGAGATCAAGGCGCGCCTGGTTGGCGGCGGGCTGAGAGACAACAAAGCCATCGTCCTGATCAAAGAGGAGGGTGCCGATCTGAGTCAGGTTGGGGCTGCCATCGACTTCTTTTACCTTGATCGTCACTTCAACCCCCTTGAGGAGATAGACGCGCTTGAAAGGATGTCCGGGATAGTCTCGCACGGTGCTGGTGAAAACCACAGTCCAGGGTGAGCCATTCTTGTCGGGAAGCCAGATCGTGGTATCGCTGACGGTGCTGGGGTAGTTGTCGGGGAGGTTCACACCCACAGACACTTCCAGGAGAGCGCTCCAGAGGAAGGTGCGATCGCCTTCATTGCACTCGTTGCCTTGCTGGAAGCGCTCCAGGAAGTAGCCCTGAGCGCCGGTGACGTCAGGAGCGGCGGGAGGGAGACTCCCGGAGAGATAGATGTCAAAGGTCGTGTTGGGACGGCGCATGATCGCTCAACTTGAGAGTGGCCTCGATGGTGCCAATCATGAGGATGACGGTGCTGCGCGTGGGATGCCTGTCGGGGAGGAGATCGACCGTCTTGCGCAGGACGGGGAGAGCCTTGTTCAACGTGGAACGCTGGGTGCCGAGGAGCGCCTGCTGTTGCTGCAAGAGCGCCTCCAAACGCTGGAGGGAGCGTGTGACCTTGTTGGTCATCTCCTCGGCTCCGCGACCTGCTCGCCCCTTCTTTTTCACAGTTGATCCGTTGGCCATGTGACTGCCTCGCGATTGAGAAAGACACGCTTATAGGCGTTGGGAGAGCCACGATTCACAAGCTCAATGAAGACGATGTCGAAGGTCGTGCCGCCGGTGGTCGGGACCACGAGAGTGGAATTGGGAGCGGCGGGGTAGTTGTCGCGGAGATCCACGTCGCTCTCGAAGTAACCCACATGAGTCCAGCGCAGCGATTGATCACCCTCCGAGGATTCGCTGCCTTGCTGAAAACGCGCGGACAGGTGGAAGAAGACGGCGGACACGTCAGGGGTTGGAGGAGTGCTTCCGGCTTGGTAAATATCACAGGTGGTGTTGCTCGCCGGGCGAAGGGTAAGGGGGGGTGGCAGAGCGGGGACTGCCACCTTCTTTCGGTGTTGTTTTCGGACAGGCGCAGGTTTGTTGCGCACACGCGGTTGACGTGGGCGGCGTGGTTTACGACCCTGACGACGGGGCATGACAAACCTCACACACAATAGCGACGGTAGGGGTCGAGCAGAAAGAGAATGCTGGCGCTGGGCTGATCTGGGGAGAGAGCGGGGTTGTCCTTGGTCTGCCAGAAGAGACTCGCGACCCACTGGGCACAGGCTTCCTGGACTTCTTCCGGGATCGTGGCGTAGCCGGCGTTGTAGAGGATGCGGTAGTTGTCGTGTCCCGGACTCCAACAACTCCCAGGACGTATCAGCCAACCACGCGCGGCATCGACAGTGTAATCAGCGATCTCTTCCCCGTGGAGCAAGAGAGGAGCATCCACGTCCCTGGCCTGGAGCGATCCCTGTGGGGCGTGCAGATCCGCCGACGCCCACAGCTGATACGTGCTCTCGGGAATGTCCGCGGACCAGCCATTTCCCATGGCATCGACCGCTGTCTTGACCGCCTGGAGAGTGGGATAACTGGACCAGGTGATACTGGTATCGGTGCTACTGACTCCAGAGGCGACCCGAGTGAGCGACAGGCCGGTACTGGTCACGGCGACGGTGGCGCGCTGGTTGGAGGCAGACGTGTTACGGATCGTCAACACGGGAAGCGGAGAGCCCGCGACGCGGGTCACACTGACAAGCGGATACTGGTTGAGCACAAGGATCTCGTCTCCTGTGCCACCGTAGAGTTCATCAAACGCTTGATTATCGAATTCTCGGCGACAGTAGCGTTTGACCGCTCCCGACACCGAGGTCACCAGGGTGTCGATGGCGGAATCCTCGGCGGTGGTGAACGACGTCTGGTTGATGTTGACCTTGGCCCGGGTGCTGGTGATCAAGTCGGCCACGGGGGAACTCCCAGGGTGGAGGGCCCGGCGCCCTGTCCGGGCAGGGCGCCGGGAGCGGACAGGAGGGATCAGGTTACAATTTCGGCCACGCTGACCAGATCGTCGTCGCTGGCAGGTCCAAAGCGTGGGTGCATTCCCAGGGCGAGGGCGCCCAGGATGTTGGTGGCGCCGTTGGCGATCGTCACCGACAACGCCGCGTGGGTGTAGCCGGAATTGACCGACAACTCTTCTGCTTTCAGGTTGAAGACCACCTGTTTGTTGTCGTCGCTGGCGCCGAGGGCGGTCATCGCCTTGCCGGTGAGATCCTGGGCGCCGGTGCCCGAGGAGTCGGTTGCTTCGCGCAACTTGGCGGTGATGGCCGCATCGACCGCACCCAGAAGCAACACAAAGAGGA
Organism: Planctomycetota bacterium; assembly: GCA_029777335.1. GTDB lineage: Bacteria > Planctomycetota > Planctomycetia > Gemmatales > Gemmataceae > JAKOSN01. The sequence goes on along the minus strand of JAKOSN010000157.1, from coordinate 10,965 downwards.
CCTGGTGGAACTTGCGCAGATCCACCCAGTCGCTCACCTGGGTACTGTTGTTCTGGTTGGCCGGATCGATGGTTGCCACCACGGCGGCCTGTTCACTGGGTTGGCTGAGCATGGAAGGGTTCTCCACTCGGGGATGAAGTCAGAAAGTTGGGAGGAGGTTGATCTGGGGCGCTTACCCGGCTGCCAGGCCGATGAAGGGGCTGAGGGTGCTACTGGCATCGCTCAGGGTGATGGTGTCGCGCAGCCAGGGCTGGCCGTCCACCCGGGAGACAAACCGCCACGTTCCCTGGTTGTTCAGAAAGGCAACGTGTTCGCTGAAGGCGATCTCCACCTGTTGGCGGTCTCCAATCACGTAGTGGCGCAGATCGAGCAGAAGCACATCTCCCAGAGTGTTCAGAGCGGGGAGTTTCTCGGTGACCACCACGGGGATGCCGAACAGAACCAGCGTCGGTCGTTCGCGCGCGTTGTTGATGAAGACCACATTGCCGCTGGCCGTGCTCGTCATGGTGAACAACCTGGCCAGTACCGTGGGGTGGACTGCCCACACCGTTTGCAGCGGATCCCATCCCGGAAGAAGGCGAGCCAGCATCCCGGCGGCGTCGGCAAGGGCAAAGGCACTTGCTGCCGAGCGCGTGACACTGATCAGAGCCGTCGCGTTCAGCACTCCAAAAGGTTTGCCCACCCCATCACCACGCAGAAAGGCATAATCCTCGTACCAGCCAATGGCACGGCCAAAGAGAGTCAGCAACAACGCCTCCAGACCCACGGCGTTATCCTGCAACAGGGCGTTGGAGATCTTGGAGTACCCAGAGAGTTCATGGGCGACCAGCTCCAGTTGTTTGAACTGGGGTTCGGTTTCAGTGAGGGCTGCGGCTTCCTCCGTCCAGCGCGCCACCAGTCCCCCAAACATCGCCGTGTTGCCGGAAGTTGGAGCGGTGGTGTGGTCGAGCGTTGGAATGTGAACACTCCGGCTCGCCATCGGGATGATCGTGGCCCGTGGCCGGACCACACTGTTTTCACTGGCAACCTGCATCAGACGAGGCAGAAACTCGGCGGGGACACTGTATCCACCCTGGGCGCCCGTGCCCGTGTTCAGCGCGGTTTTCTGCCCAGGTTCCCAATCCACCAGGTAGGAGTGGTATTTCTCCGCCAGGGTTTTCTGATCCTGGCGCCGCACACAGAGAAGCCAGTCGCCAAACGAATGTCCTCGGGGGTCTCCTTCCTGGTTGCCGAAGAGGAGAGGGACGGCATGGCGACGCGACAGCGTTTGTGCCTGGGCCACCTGTTGCAACGTCTTTTCCAGTGTCTGCGTGAGACTGTCACTCAGGCGTGCCAGGGCGGAATCGAACGCCCGGTTGATGGTGGTGATGGCATCGTCGGGAACCGCCATTGCCGCTCCCTGGTCGAGGAGGCGTCGCGCTTCGGAGTCGGCGAGCTCCATGCGTTCACCCGCCGGTTTGCCAGAGAATTCACGAGTCAATTGAATCAACATCTCGATGGGACTCCAAATGCCAGTGCCAGAAAGGAGAGAGCGTGCCACAACGATGACTACCTCTGCGGACGGAGAACGCCACCACCCTGGCCGATGGTGCCACGGTTCGCCGTGCTGAGGTCCTTGCCGGGATTAAACCTGACCGGTGAATCGGGACCAGGCGTTCAGACAGATGGTCTCGGCCAGGGAGTGGAAATCGATCGATTCCAAACGATACTCCAAATGGTGAGCGATTGCGGCAGGGGCGACGAAGGGCAACGGTGTCGGGGGATCAGGGATTCCCAACCACTCGGGCGCCAGAGGCAGTCCCTTGGAGACCGCCTCCACAATGGCGTGGGGCTGGGCGGGGAGGAGGACACAGGCATATTCCAGCAATACCCACTCCTCGACAATCCGCCAGACCGTGCGCAGCGCTGGGTTGGCAGACTTCTCCTCGTCCGTGGGAGTGCGCACTTTCGTGGGAAGAAAGCCGATCGACTTGCCGCAGAGCAACCCTTGCTGGACCAGCGTAAAGGCGTGATCCGGATACCACAACACCCCGTCGGGCCAGTTTTCTGGGCGTGGCGGATAGTGTGTCTTGGCCTTGATTCCCACACGTACTCCCTCTGTGACTCGTTTGCGCCACAATGAACGACCCACGGGAGGGAGATCGTAGGCGTGGTTCAGGGTGACCACCGGGTTGAGCTGAAAGTGGTCGTCGTTCATGCCCTGGGCGCGGACAATCTCGCGCTGGCGATCCACATCCTCCGTGGAGATCCAGGACACATCCGCGCGCTCCCCAGGGAGGAGTTCGCTGGTCGCCTTGCCGATAATCAGGTGGCCCGGAGCGTAGCGCTCGTCCTCGCGTGGCAGCGAGTGGAGCAGGGCTTCCAGGGCTCGGGCCTGGCGATCCAGACAGGGGATCCCAAGCGGCCCAGCACAGGGGCCGTAATGTTGCTTCAGAACGCGCGCCATGCGCTAACCCTCAGTCGGGGAAATAAAGGAGGTGTAACTGGTAGTGTATATTTGTATATTACAAGAGAAGTGCCGACGGACAAGCGAAAAAGAAGGGAGACACGCCCTGAGTACCAGAAACACTGGGAGACACCGGCTGGCAGTTTCGGTGTCTCCTCAGGGGATTTGCGGGGGGTGGTCGGGAACGGTCAAAAGTCGCCGCTCCCGCGTTTGGACCACCAGGGCAACTGCGAACCGCCATCGATCGACAGGGTGCTTCCAGTGATGTAGCTGGAATCGGGATCGACCAGGAAAAGGACGCCGCGCGCGATCTCGTCGGGGCGGGCCATGCGTCCCAGCGGCAACTGGGCGCCAGCGCGCTGGAGGACCTCCTCGCTGAAAAACTTGCGTTCGCCTGGGGTATCGGTCCAGCCGGGGTAGATGATGTTCACCCGAATCCGGTGCTTGAACAGCTCGACTGCGGCCGTGCGCGCCATCTGGTCCAGCCCGGCCTTGGCCATGTTGTAGGCCATGCACGAGGGGACCGCGAGGTGCGCATGGGGTGAGCTGATCACCACCACGTTGCCGGCCTGACCCTGGCGGATCATTTGCTGGGTGGCGGCCCGCAGACAGTAGAAGGCGCCCCACATGCTGACCTCGACGGTGCGTCGAAACTCCGTGAGATCCGCTTCGTAGAAAAATTCACGTGTGCTGTAGACCGCGCTGGAGACCAGGATATCGAGGCGCCCCAGTTCCTGCACCACGCGGGCGACCATCTGCTCCACCCCCGGCTGCTCGGTGATATCCAGCGGACAGAGCAGGGCTCGGCGCCCCAGGGCGCGCACCTCGGCGGCCAGCGCCTCGGCCTGGTCGGGAAGGGTCAAGTAGTTGATGGCGACATCGGCGCCGTGCTGCGCCAGCATCAGGGCACTGGCGCGGCCAATCCCGGAGGATGCACCCGTGATCAGTGCGACCTGGCCCGCCAATTTTTGTGCCGGAAGGGAAGTTGTCATGGCATCTCCTGAAAACCATCATCGGTTGTCGTGCGGAATGATACGGCGCCGAGCCCGGGCAGCAAGTCCCGCCCTACAATGGAGAGGTCGCCTTGCACAGCGACGAAGACTCTGTGGCGCTGGCGGGTATCTCTCGGTTGGTTCTTTTGCGGATCTCTGATGAACGTTCTTCCTCCCTGGCAATGGCCGCGGGCCGCGTACATTCACATTCCGTTTTGTGCGCACCATTGCGGCTATTGCGATTTTGCCATCGCCGTGGGCCAGGATGAGCAGATCGACGCCTATCTGGACGCCCTGGCGCTGGAACTGCAAACACTGGGAACCCCGCAGGCGGTGCGCTCGATCTTTCTTGGAGGCGGAACCCCTTCGCATCTGAACTGCGCGCAGCTGGAGCGCTTGCTGGTGTTGGTGCGACGCTGGCTGCTCCTGGAAGCGCAGGGCGAATTTTCCATCGAGGTGAATCCCGACAGCATGGACGAGGCCAAGGTCAAGGTGCTGGCCGATCATGGGATCACTCGGGTGAGTCTGGGGGCTCAGTCGTTTCATCCGCATCTGCTGCAGGTACTGGAGCGACTGCATGGGCCGGATCAGGTGGCGCGGGCCGTGGAGTGGGTGCGGCAACGCATTGTGAATCTCTCGGTCGATCTAATATTCGGAGCCCCTGGGCAGACGGTGGCGGACTGGAAAAGCGATCTGGACCGGGTCCTGGCGCTGGAGCCGACGCATCTTTCCACTTACGGCCTGACGTACGAAAAAGGCACGCCGCTGTGGAAACAGCGCGAGCGCGGACTGCTGGTTGCCCTCGACGAGGAGAGCGAATGGCAGCTTTACCGCGAGGCGATCGACATCCTGGAAGAGGCGGGATTCGAGCATTACGAGATTTCCAACTTTGCCCGTGCGGGCTATCGGAGCGTGCACAACCAGGTGTACTGGGCCAACGAGGCGTATTTTGGCTTTGGCATGGGAGCGGCTCGCTATGTGCTGGGCCGGCGCGAGACGAACACGCGCGATCTGCGAACGTATCTCAGGAAGATCCTGGCGGGAGAATCAGCGATTTTTCAGAGTGAAGAACTCGGTGAAGAGGAGCGGGCTCGGGAGACGCTGGCGATTCAATTACGCCGTGCCGAAGGAATCGCCCGGTGCCGGTTTCGCCTGCAGACAGGGCGCGAACTGGACGAACTCGCGGGTGAGGCCATTCGGCGGCAAGTGGAACTGGGATTGTTGCGCGACGAGGGCGAAACGGTCGCATTGACCCGCTCGGGGAAGTATGTCGCCGATGCGGTGATTGAACGATTGCTGTGAGCGAGCCGATTACTTGCGAAGTTCCTCGGGAGCATCGACACCCAGACCCACGAGGAGGATGGCGACCAGAACATGCTTGGCGACCATGAGAGCGAGGATGGCAGCCAGGGCGCCCATGGTGCAAAACCATCCCGTCAGGAGAACGGTCACGGCAGTGAGAAAAATCTGCCACAAGCGCAGACGCAGGCGATTGACACCATCACCATCACCCAGAGCAACCGGGGGCAGGGGCGGTGGAGCAATCAGAGCCATACAAGGTGCTCCTGGAAACCAAGACATCGACGGGAACCAACATCTACCCACAGTATAGCGCGGCCGTCAAAAGAGCAAGAAGGAAGGGGGGCGGAGCATTCTCGACGACAGACTGTTGTGTGTGGCGTTGCGGTGACGTAAACTCGAACAAGAAGAAGGAGAAACGGTTCATGAGCACGGTGACGCCCCCCTCGGAGCTAATTGGCCGTTGTCGGCAGGGTGATGAAGCGGCCCGCGCCCAGCTTTTTGAGCGCTATCGCCCTTATCTGCAGGTGCTGGCGCAGGCGCAGGTGGGTCGCCATTTGCGGGCCAAGTGCGATCCCTCCGATCTGGTGCAGCAAACACTGCTGGAAGCGCATCGCGATTTCCAGGGGTTCCACGGTGTCCACGAGGTGGAATTGCTGGCATGGCTGCGGCGCATCCTGGCGCATAACCTCTTCAATGAGGCGCGGCGCTATAATGCCCAGCAGCGCGACCTGGCGCGCGAGGTGTCGCTGGAACAGATGCAACACGGTGTGGAGCATTCGTCGCTCCTGCTGGGGCGCTGTCTCTCGGCAGACGATCCTTCCCCCAGCGAGATCGCCTCTGAACGCGAGGCCACGGTGCGGTTGGCGCAGCAACTGGCACAACTCCCGGAGGATTATCAGCAAGTGGTGCTGTTGCGAATTTTCGAAGGACTGTCGGCCGAGGAGGTGGCTCAACGGATGGGGCGCAGCGCGGGCGCGGTGCGGATGCTCCAGATGCGCGCGCTCACGGCTCTGCGCGCCGCCATGGCCGAGCAAGCGATTCAGTTTTGAAACCGGGGGTGTGTTGAGGTCATCCATCCTTTACACTGGAAGCAGAGGCCAAGGTCCTCCCAGTGGGGCGATTGAGCGAGGCGAACAAGAGCAATGCCCGGAGCCTTCCCCTGCCCAAATCCGGCCTGCACCCATGTGTTCACGCCCGAAGCGCGCCGCGGGGCCAGCCGGCTCATCTGCCCCCGGTGCGGGTCGGCATTTGATTTGTTACCGAGCGCCCCAAAAGGAGCGCCCCCGTCTGCCGCTCCGCCGCGCAAGGCTCCGCCTTCCCCATCCGCACCTCCGCCCGTGGCGCGCCCTGGTATCCCGGTAGGGCGACCCCCGCACCCCGTGGCGCCCGTGGCGCGTCCCGTGGCTCCGCCAGGCTCGGCTCCGGTGGCTCCCCCCGCAGCGCCCGTGGCGGCTCCGGTGGCGGTTCCTGTGGCTCCCGTGGCTCCGGTGGCGGTTCCCGTGGCGCCGTCGGGACCGGGGGGCATGCCCGTGGTGCCGATGGTCGCTCCCCCTGCCGCACCCACGCCGATGCCCATTCCTGACCTGGCGTTTGAGGAACCCTCGGGGCCAACCGTGTCCCTGCGGCGTGGCCGCGCGCGCCGACCGCCCCGGCGCTGGGGACCGATCCTTGTGGTTGCGCTGATCGTGGGGCTGATGGGCGTGGGTTTTTATTTTCTGATCGACTACCGGCTCAAGCATGGCGGGCGCGGCATCGTGGGGCTGGGACAGGATTTCGACCAGTACAACTTCACCCTGGTCGCGCCGGACAAGCCCTGGGTTCAGGACGTGGACCTGCAGAATCAGCTCAAGGTCAAGCTGGCGTGGAAACGCAGCAAGCCCGCGAACTTCATGGCTCTCCATTATCAGGATTATGAGAAGCGGTTGCCTGGCAAGGCTGAGTCGCTCGATAGCGTGTTGATCAAGTTGCGCGATTACTTCCAGGGGTTTATCTGGCAACCGCGTGAGCCGAGCACGCCCGAAAACCTGGTGGCCAACGGCACGCTGGCGGGGCAGAAGGCGGTGGTGATCGAGTTTCAGGGCGAACGCGATCAGGTGGCCTACGAGGGAGAATGCTACATCCTGGAGTGGCGCGGCTATGTCTACTGGCTGTTGACCTGGACGCCAGCTGGGCAAAAGGACCAGGTGGCCGATGAATGGGCCAGTCTACGGGAGGGGTTCACGTTGATGAACCACCGCGAGGGCTGGCAGCCGCTGCCGCGCAAGACCACGCCGATCAAGGGGAAGAACTATGCCCTGGCCTATCCGAGCGAGGTCTGGAAGCCACTCAAGGTGGATGGCTACGATGCAGCTGCCAGGGTGGTGCTGATCGGCACCGACCCGCAGGAAGCGCGGAAGTTTCACGCTGGCCAGGCAGCGCTGATCCAGGTGCTGGAACTGGCGAAGAGCGACGATCTGAAGGAAGCGGTCAAGGCGGCCCGCGAACACCTGGTGGCCCAGCTCAAGCTGGAAGGACTGGGGGATGTCACTCCGCAGATCCTCAGCGACAAGGGCGGCGAGGTAAACCGGCTGGCCGATATCGGCAAGGTGCGTGGGCACCTGATCAAGATGCGGGTCAAGGTTTCCGAGGGAACCTTCGATCGCTTCATGGTGCTGGCGATTACCAACCTGGACGACGCGGTGGTGGTGGTGCGCTGCGAGTGTGCCTACAAACGCCGCGATTTCTGGGAAGCGGAGTTCGCCGAGGTGATTCAGAGTTTTCGCACGGAGGCGCCACCCGAACCCTGAGAGCGGAGCCTCGGTGCGTTTGTGGTTACTATTGCGGTTGCGGCGGCGACAAGGTCGGAGGTTGCGGCGGGACCACGCTCGGAGTCGGCAGCGGAGCGCTGGGCGTGGGTTGCGGAGCGGGCCCTGTGTGCGGCGGAATGGCCCGTGGGGCACCAATGCTCTGCCCCTGCGTGCGCAACTGTTCGGCACGCTGCAGCACCTCGTCGGTGCGCACCGTCTTCACGGGTTGCATCTGGTAGTTGAAACGGCGCACATCGCGGATCTTGAAAGGGATGAGATTTTCGGTGAAGAAGTCGATCAGGGGATACTCATACCACGGGGCACAAATGTCCTGTTCGATCTTCTGGGTTTCGTAGCCATCCTTGATCAGGGTGAAATCGTACTTGCCGTAGTAGGTAAAGTGATCGTCCACAGGGGTACAGCCAATGGGCTGACCGTTGCGCAACACCAGAGCGCCGGGCGGATCGGACTGGATGACATAGCGGCGATCAACGCAGCCGGTCAGCACGAGGACTGGCACAAACACGCTGAACAGTGCGAGGAATCGCTTCATGGCTCCCACCTGCGGCACCAAGTAGAGAGGAATCAGCTTCGTACGCGGCCCTCGGGACCACGCTGGAGGTTGAGGTGCAGGGTCATAGCGAGGAGAGCGCGCCAGGTCAAGCCCAGGTTGAGGTGTGCGGTCCTGGGTCCGAGGGGGAGGTTCAGGAAAGCTGGAAACACTTTGCAACCAGAAACGGGCGCGTGTAGCATACATGCAGCAACTGAAAGTTAGAGTCTGGGGATTGTGCTGGTGACCACCTTTGACGAGATTGAGCAGGCGTGCCTAACCGATGTCGGGGTGCGCCGCAGTCATAACCAGGATAGCTATGCCACGCGGCTAGCTACCGACGAAACCCAGTGGCAGCAGCAAGGGCATCTGTTCCTGGTGGCCGATGGCATGGGCGGCCATGCGGTCGGCGAAAAGGCCAGCGAACTGGCGGCCAGCATCATTCCACACACCTACTCCAAGTACGCGCACGAAGGCCCGGCCACGGCACTGCGCAAGGCCTTCCTTGAAGCGAATGCCAGCATTCACGCCTGCGGCGAACAGAACCCGGAATTTCGCGGCATGGGCACGACCTCGACGGCGCTCGTGTTGCTCCCTGGAGAAGCCTGGCTGGGTCACGTCGGCGATAGTCGCACTTATCGGATCCGCAATGGCAAGATGGAACAGCTGACGTACGATCACAGCTATGTCTGGGAGTACGCCCGGCTCAAGCACATCGATCCCGAGGAAGTGCAGGACTTTCCCAGCAATGTGATTCATCGCTGTCTGGGACCGCAGCCACTGGTGCAGGTGGATATCGAGGGACCGTATCCGTTGCAGGACGGCGACATCTTTTTGCTGTGCAGCGACGGTCTGAGCGGACAGGTGACCGATAACGAGATGGGCGTGGTCGCGAGCTTGCTGCCCCCCGAGGAAGCCTGTCGGTTCCTGGTTGATCTGGCCAATCTGCGCGGCGGTCCCGACAACATCTCGGTGGTGATCGTTCGCGTGGGCAGCAACAAGCCGGGGGTGCATGCGCCGGTCGCGGTCCGGGGGCGCGGGCTGTCGTTTCTGTGGTCGTGGATTCCCTGGCCGCTGGTTTGTCTCTTTGGTGGCACGGCGCTCGCCGGGGCCGCTATTGGCATGCGGCTGACCTGGGAGGATATGGCCTCGCTCAGTCTTTTGCTCTTTCTGGTGGCGCTGGTGCCCATCCTGGCAGGGATTATCGGGTTGATCCTGCACCAACGCCAGCGCCAGGCCCGTCTGTTGCGCGAGGATCAACGCGGCAAATCGCAGCCGTATCGGAGTTCGCCCTGTCAGATCGATCGCGCCTTGCTGGATAAACTGGCATCCGCCGAGAAGGTGCTCAAGCAGCGCGTGGAAGAACGACAGTGGGAACCCGATGGCGACACCTACGGCAAGCATCACGCCCTTGCGGAGCAGTGCCTCAAGCAGGGCGATCTCCCGGGTGCGTTTCGGGAATACTGTCGCGCGATGCGTCCCCTGAACGAGGCGCTGCACCGGCATCGCCACAAGGAAGAAGTGTTCCAGCCCGTCTGGGAGAAGAACCAACGCTAGACGTTTTCTGACAGGGAAGAGTCAATCCGACGCTGGGACCGGTCCCAGGCTCCGCCAGATGTACCACGTCGCAATGGTGCGATACGGTTGCCATTTCTCTCCCAGTTCCTCCAGCTTCTTGCGATCGGGCAACTCCGGGAGTTGATACTGGCGCTGCACGCCTGTGCGCAGCCCCAGATCCACCACGGGCAGAACGTCGAGCCGACCGAGAGAAAAGATCAGGAACATCTGCGCGGTCCAGCGACCGATGCCGCGCACCGGGAGCAACCGTTCAATCACTTCCTCATCACTGCAGGAATCGAGATCGTGAAAGAGAAGGTCGCCGGAATGGACCATCTGGGCCAGATGGCGCAGGGAACGCAACTTGGCAGCGGAGAGCCCCGCGGCGCGCAGGTCGGTTTCCGCGGCAGCGAGCAGGGTAGGGGCGGAGAGGGTTCCCCCACAGGGACCCGTGCGGACTCGGTTGAAGATGGAGCGAGCGGCACCAGTGGAAATTTGCTGGCTGATGATCGACCGAACGAGGAGTTCAAAATGGTCGGGGATCGGTCGCAGGGTGCAAGGGCCCACGGTGCGGATGAGCTGGCGAAGCACGGGATCGCGCCGAGCCAGGCTGCGCTGGGCGCGTGCGTAGACCTCGGACATGAGAGCACTCGCAGAGGGCAGAAAAGCAAACAGCCAGGAAACGCGCGTGCGCTCCTGGCTGGAAAACGACCGAATGAGAAGGAACTCAAACCGAGGCGGCGGTCTTGTCCGGACCAGGTTGCACACCCAGGCCACGATGCTGCAGTGCCTTGGCCCCTGGTTTGCGAAGTTCCCAGACCAGCCCAACCCAGCTGAGCATGCACAGCAGGTAGTAGCTGATATCAATCTCCCACCAGAAAAAGCCCTGATTGGCAGAACTCTGGTAGTGGTGGTGGTTATTGTGCCAGCCTTCGCCCAGGGTGATCAGCGCCACCAGCCAGTTATTACGGCTGTCGTCGCGGGTCTGGTAGCGACGGTTGCCGAAAAGATGGCAGAGTGAATTGACGGTGAAGACTCCGTGGTACAGGAGGACGGTGCTGACCACGAAACCCCACACCAGGCAGCTCATCGCTCCCGCGCCGGTAACCAGGCCAAACAGAGTGCAGAAAACGGCCAGAAGGATTCCTGGGATCCAGTGGTTGCGATCCAGCCAGCGCAATTCGGGATAACGGCCCCAGTCCTGAATGTTGCTCCAGGGAGTGTCGGAGTGATCATCGGAGAGGATCCAGCCGACGTGGGACCACCAGAAGCTGGTGCGGTGCGGGGAGTGCGGATCGAGGTCGGTATCGGAGAAGCGGTGGTGGTCGCGAT
>JAKOSN010000156.1 GCA_029777335.1 Planctomycetota bacterium | reverse complement strand
GTACGGATCGCGCCAACTCCCCCATCGTTTCTGAAAGAGTGCTTCCTCCTCCGGGGAAACGGCTGGGGTACGTGTGCCCAGTTCAAAATGTATCAATTCTGCTGACGGATTGACGATGTTGCGAAATCCTGCCTCCAGTGCGCGCAGACAATACTCGACATCGTTGTAGTTCAAGGGAAGATCAGTGGAGAATCCTCCCAGTTGTTCAAACACCTGGCGTGAAGTCATCAGGCAGGCTCCAGTCACTGCACTGCAGTTGCGTACCACCCAGTGATTGTTGAAATACCCTGGATGATCCCTCGGATAGGAATAATAGAGATGAACTGGGCGCCCCTTCTGGAGGGCCATTCCTGTGTGTTGAAGGCGACCACTCGGGAAGAGCAGCTTCGCGCCTACCACGCCAATTTCCGGTTGCTGGGCAAAGCGGAGCATTTCTTCAATCCAGCTGACTGTCACGATTTCCATGTCATCATTCAAAAACAGCAGATAGTCACCCGAGGCCAACGTTGCCCCATGATTCATGGCACGGGACCAGTTGAAGGGTTGACTGTAGCTCGACTGTATCACCTTCAACCGCGCAAGTTCGCCTGCCACCTCTGCCTGAAGATTCTCCCCATGCAACACAACAATCTCGTGCTCCGCATAGGTACTTTTCTCGATCGTGCGGAGACAATTGAGCAAATAATAGTCGCGCTTGCGGCGGATCTGAACCTGCCTGCACGCGCTGGCAATGATGATACTTACCCGTGGCGTTCCACGAATTGCCCTGCAATCTCGCAGAAGTTCTGGGTGAACATCAAGTTCCTGTCCTCTGTGATACAGAACGTCTGAGATGTGGCCGACCGAACAGGGGGCAGCAGTCATGCGCAGGGCGAGATCATACGGATGGTTTGCATGTGTTGTTGTTCCTATTCCTCCCCGTTCGCGTACTTTTCCCGTCCGATAGATGCATGCATTCCCTGTGTAAAACCATTGGCTCAGATACTCGGGCGACCAGGCGGGTTTGAAGAAGGGTGCGAAGCGAGTGCAATCCGCGCGTATTTGATCCTCGTCCCCATACACAACATCCAGTACTGGGTTCGCAAGCACCTGTTGTGCATACATGCTCAACGCATGCGCCGGGAGCGCGTCTTTCCAGTTGATCAGCCCAACGTAGTCTCCTGATGCGACTTCCAGGGACTGATTTAATCGCTGGTCGACCGTCTGGTCATGACATTTCCGAACGAGATGAATTCTTCTCTCCTCGGCAGCGAGCGTTTCTATCCAGTCCCGGGTTTCTCCGTGGATTCCCTCAACTCCCGCCAGGAGTAATTCCCATGCAGGGTAGCTTTGCGCTTGGATCGATTGAATCGCTCGCCTGGGTAGCGGTCCTTCAGACCCTGCTAGATCCAGGAGGAGAGTGAAATGTGGGAGTCGACTCCCTGGCTTAACGACAATTGATTCATACCCGATTGATTCTCGTTCCTGCATCCATCGGGCGTATGCCTGTTCTTCATCGTATGGCTCACGCGACTGCTCCAGCGTCGGTCCTTCCAGTCCGCTGAACAGCTTCTCTCCGAGCTTGAGCCACTTCCCCCGAACGAAGAGGCGCAGTGCCGTCTTCAGTGCTTGCCCTGTGTGCCAGTATTTGCGCACCAGTCGTAACTTGGCAGCGCACGCGGACCAGAGTAACGCGACCGGACCGACTCGTTTGAGGCGAAATCTCTCGAATCGGATTTCCCCCTCCTCCGCGACAACATCAAGACACAATCCCACTGACGGGTAGGGCAATCGTAGATAACAGACCTGCTCGACCTCGTTAATTACCTCAATGCGTTTCAGACAGGGCGCCTTCTCAAAACCCTCACCAGCATCGGCTCGTATGGTCAATGATGCTGGCGTCGTGATGAGGCATTTTAGCTCCAGGCGTACCCACCCGGCTGGAACTGCGTATGGAAGCAAAACTCGAGGCCTGGCACCGGTGATTCGCCATCTCCCCAGTGTGCCTGTTTTTGGTTCAAGATCCTGTGCGCCGATCAGATCATTCAACGTGAATCGTTTTTGTGTCCCGGATTGTCTCTGTCCAGATGAGTCACTTGCGGATGGCGCAGGAGAAGGAGGAAGAGTCGGCACTCGTCGGCGTGGGATGCGCATGAGACCAGGATCCTTCCTTCGGTCAATCGGCTGTTGACGCGTTGCTTGCCACTCGCCACGTCCCTGGCAGAGTTTGCCTCGATCCGGTCATTCCCACCACGGAGCGAAGAGAGGGGGAACTGGGGTCTCGGGCAACCTGGCTGAATCAGGTGTATCTAACCGAACACCTCTCCTTGTGTCAAGTTTTTGTTCAATTGTTCACGTTCTTCCCACAGTGATCTCTTGGCATTATTCTGCGTCAAGCGCAGATTTCGATTCCAATAGTGAATGTGTTCGCGACTGGTCGATTTCCGAGAGCGAAACTCTCGCCAAGTCGGAGTTTGCAGGCGGTCGGCCGGGTGCTCAAAATTCCAGAGCGCCGGGCCAGCCCATGGCAATGACAAAAATCTTGCCATCCCCCATGCGGCCGGTTCGGGCTGCCGGGACAATGCGTTCAATCACCTCTTCCAGGCGATCATCACTCACACAGACGGTTATTTCCACCTTGGGCAAAAAAGCCATGCTGTATTCGCTGCCCACGTAGCGATCCAGATAGCTCTTCTGCCGGTTGTACCCCTTGGCTTCCCGAAGCACACAGGAACTAAGATCCAGTTCGGCGAGGGTGCGCAGCACCGCCTCAACGCGAAAGGGTTTAACCACGATGGTGAGCTGTTTCATCGAGCAACGCTCCCTCCTCCTGTGCGAGGACTTATTTCCCGGCGAGTGTTTCGTTGAAGAAGGCGAGCATGGCCTCAAACGAACGGCGGTCGGCGGCAGCCTGGTAGACCGCTCCGCGTTTGGGGTCGTTGGCGGCCTTGTTGGTGAAACTGTGCATGGCGCCACTGTACTTGATCAACTGCCAGTCCAGGCCCGCGTTGGCCATCTCCTTTTCAAAGGCGGCCACGTCGTTCGGGGGAACGATGGGATCGGCGGCTCCGTGCAGAATGAGCACATGCGCCTTGATGTTGCGCGCATCGGCAGGGGTGGGATTGGTAAGATCGCCATGAAAACTCACGATGGCCTGGATGGCGGCTCCACTCCGGCCCAGTTCGAGCGCGGTCAACCCTCCAAAACAGTAGCCAATCGCCGCGATCCGCGTGCCATCGACCTGCGGTTGTTTGAGGAGCGTTTCCAGCCCGGCGTTGACGCGCTTGCGGAGGAGAGCCCGATCCTTCTTGTAGATTCCTGCCGTGGCGGCACAATCCTTCACCTCGGTCGGGCGAACGTTCTTGCCGTAGACATCGGCCACCAGGGCGACATAGCCGAGGGCGGCCAGCTGACGCGCGCGAAAGCGCGCATGCTCGTTTGGCCCCGTCCATTCCGGGCAAATGAGAATCCCCGGGCGCCTGGATGTTGCTGTGGCTGTCGCGGGATAGGCCAGGTATCCTTCCAGCGCGGTCTTCCCCTCGTGATAGTCGATCGTGGCGGTTTTGACCTGCGCGGGAGTGCTGTCCGCCCCGGTGGCAGAATTGCTGAGAAAAGTGATCAAGGCCAACAGAAACAGGGAATGGCGCAACATGCAATGACTCCGGGTGCGAGGGGCGACGGAGCCATTCTATGTACGAGGAGAACGGGTGGTCAGAACCATCCCCCGGTGACGGGGAGCGTCTGCCCGGTGATATAGCTGGACTCTTCCGTGGCCAGAAAGAGGACGGCGTTGGCGATGTCTTTTGGATCGCCGAGTCGTCCCACGGGGATCTGTTTGATGTACTCCGCGAGGGCCTCGGGGCGGATGTTGCCAAGCATCGGGGTCTGGATCACTCCGGGAGCGACGGCGTTGGCGGTGATTCCTCGGCGCGCCAGTTCGCGCGCCAGCACCCTGGTCAGGGCGATGACCCCGGCCTTGGCAGCGCCGTAGTTCGCCTGTCCCTGGAAGGGAAAGAGCCCGGCGATGGAGGCAATGTTCACGATGCGCCCCCCGTCGCGCAGGATCTCCGCTCCGAGCTTGGAGCAGTGGAACACGCCGTCGAGGTTGGTGCGCAGCACGGCATGCCAATCGTCGAGAGTCATCTTGCGAATGGTGCGATCGCGCAGAATCCCGGCGTTGTTGACGAGGATGTCAAGTCCGCCCGCTACCTCCATGACCCGCTTCATCATCGCCTCGACCGAGGAGAAATCACTCACATCGGCAGCGAGCAGATGAACGGGGACGTTGTGTTGCCGGATGCGCGTGGCAGTCTCCTCGGCATCTCGTCGATTCGTCCCATCGGGATCTTCAAAGTAGTTGAGGAGGCAAGTGGCCCCCGCCGCGGCAAAGGCTTCGAGAATCGCTGCACCCATGCCGCGAGACGAGCCAGTGACCAGTACTACCTTGCCGGGAAAACTGTAGCGAACCATCGTACGGAGTCTCCGGGGCTCAGGCAGAGGCTAACTCCCGCGCTGGGAGGGGCTGGTGATAGAGATAGCGAAGGCTCGCCTGGACCGCCAGAGTGAGATTGCACAGGGCGGCGCAATAGACCCACAGATCGTTGCCCCCGCCAAAGCCATAACTGTGCAGGCCGGCACCAAGGATGAAGTTGACGCCATACCAGGCCATCGCCACCGCGGCAAAGCAGATCACCGCACTGAGAGCCAGGCCAAAATCCTTTACCCAACCCACATAGCGTGCATGGAGAGGAATGAGATAACAGAGCAGAGCGATCAGCGCCCACACCTCCTTGGGATCCCACCCCCAGAAGCGCCCCCACGACTCGGCGGCCCAGAATCCCCCAAGGAACGTTCCAGCTGCCAGCAGAACAACGCCGATCTGGATAGCGCGATAGCAGAAATGCGACAACGTCCGAATCAGGTCGGCTCGGCGGGGTGCCCACAGGAGCAGTGCCAGATTGAAGTTGCCCAGCCCCCAGGCCAGCGCAAACGCGGCATAACTGGAGACGATCGTCAGGACATGAATGATCAACCAGTAATTGCTGCGGAGAACGGCCTGGAGCGGTTGAATGGCAGGCGCGAACGTGAGCGGAAGTTGATCGGCGAGAACGAGTCCCAGGGTGGAGACGAGGCTGGCGGCCAAGGCGATCACTCCCTTGCGATAGATCCCTTCGAGAAGCAGGCCGAAGAGCGCCGTCATGAACGCCACCCAGATGATCGATTCGTACATGTTGCTTACAGGGGGGCGGCCAGAGATGGCGACGCGACAGTAGAAGCCACTGATCGACCAGGCGAGCGACCCAACGAAGCCAAGCAACCCGGCAAAATAGCAGGCGTGGCGAACGCGAGGCCAGCGTGTGCCGGCGACGAGCGAGCCGGCCAGGAACAAGGCGGCCAGCAGGCTGCACAACCAGGCCTGGCGGAAGGGAGTGGTGCGGTTAAACCAGAGTTCGAGTCCGGTTGGGAGAGCCGCCGTCTGGGGAGCCTGGCGACCAACCCGCGTGATCACCTCCTTGCAATTCGCCCCCGCGATCAGAAAGTGGGCAGGATCTCCGGAGCGATAGGCAGATTGCAACTGACGGGTGGCTGTCGCCAGTTCCTGTACCGCGGCGGCGGGGTAGGGTTGCTCGGGCTGGCCAGCATAGAATTGCGACTGCTCCAGACGCCGGGAGTGCAGCATCTCTTGCCAACGTGTGGGTTGCTCGGCAAGGTCATGGATACTGCGCAGTGAAAACCAGGTGGGGCCGTGGGTGTCGAGCGCGACGACGCCCAGTTCTCCTGGCACGTGCACACGGTGCGTCCCTTCCTGACCTCCGCCCCGGATGCGCTCATAGAGTGCCAGTCGTTTTTTCACTTCCTGCGCACGGCGCTCCAGGGTGGTCACCTCTGTCTTGCTATTGTCCTCGGTACGCTGAGCCGTTTCCTGCAACATCTCGTTCAGGCGATTGGAGGAACGCACGACGACCGGCTCGATGTACTTGCCGTGGAGCTGTTCAGCGGTTAACTCTGCGTCTGCCCCGTGGAACTCACGATAGAGCATTTCTCTGAGTTCAGGGTATTCGCAGAGGAGGAAGGGGTAGTGATCCCAGTCGCAGCCCATGGCACGGGCGGCCTCGTTGGACTGATTGCGCAGGGGGTCGAAGAGGAGCAACCACGACAGCACGATGGCGACGGGGTCGTTTCCCTCGAAGCGTTCGCGTCCGGTGATTGTCAGGAGTGATTCGCGGCAGAAGGTGTCGAGGGGTTTGCAACGGCCATCTTCCTGCACCACCCAGCTGCGAAAGAAGCCGCACACATCGGGACGATCAGCATAGGGGACGGCGATACGACGTTCCGGCGGAGGAGCGATGCTTCTGTTTGCACCGACGAGCAGATATCCCAGCAATCCCAGACTCGCCATGCCAAGCAGCACACTGGTCACGAGGAGAGCCCAGAAGCGCAAACCTCGTTGGGGGCGCGGTGATTCGGGCGGCCAGCGATAGGAGAACCCTGGAGCAGGGGCTGACTCGGGAGTGCAGGGCGACTCCACTGGGTAGGTATAGGTCTGGGGAGCCATGGCTCTCATCCTTGCGCCAGATGAAGATTAGGTTGATCGCGATTGTCGTTGGAATGCCTGCATCACCGGGCCACAGGGTGCGGGCGCGGTTTGAAGAAATAGGCGCGCATCCAGAACATGGTGGCGATGCCGAGGACGATCAGCATAGACCCGGCATACTTGAACCAGAGCCCTGGATCGTGGGCCAGCGTTAACCCAGACAGGCTGACAAGTTCACCACGTTCATCGACGAGTAATTCCATCGTCTGCGGATTGACCAACGGTTGATACTGGGTTTGAAACACCTTGAATCCCGCGACCTTGAGCGGGCGATTCATTGAGATGGTGTGCTGTTCCTTGTGGCGGACTCCCTCGGTGCTGTGCGTGAGGACCACCTCGCTCTCGTACGCGGCGGGGCGATTGGTTCCGGGATCGGTGTGTTGCTGAGCCTTCTTCAACTCCAGGCTGAAGTCGAGCGGTTGGCTGGCCTGACGATAACGGACAAAGAAGAGGTCTGTTTTTGTTTTGACCTGGGTGGCGAGCGGCCCCATGCGCACCATGAAGTCCTGCTTGCCGGTGGAGGTGGTCAGTTCGCAGCGCAGCGCGGGTTCCCATTTCTCGGCGGTCTCGGCCCCTGGAGGGACGTGCCGAGGGACAATGTACTCCTGCTGGATCGCCCTTGGGAGGTAGCTCAGCACCTGGAAGTGCATGTCCATCGGCTTCCAGGGAAGGGTGTGCCGAGTGGTTGTGTCTGCTGGATCGAGCGCCTGGCCGGGGGCGCTCAGCCCGTCCTTGCCGAAGACCCGATAGTAGAGAGTGCCGTTGGGACCCTGCAGGAACTGCACGCTCCCCAGACGATGTCTCTCGCCCCAGCGGAAGTCGGCAACGTGATACCACGCTGCCGTTGCGAGGACCTCGCTGCCGCGCTGGAAGGCGGGGAGGTGAGGCAGGCGCGCACAGGCGATATATTCTCCCCTCTCCGTTCCCCGCGTCAGCTGAAAGAGAATGGCGGGATACTCGGGCCGATGTTCGGGCGGACCGTTCCGGGGCCCCTGGCTCAGCAATTCCATCAGATGAGCGCGTCTCTTGAGAGTGAATTGCACCCCCGCCTGGGGTAGATCGAGAGTCTCTCCGTCCTTGAGTTTGTTGAGATCGATGCGACAGAGCTGGCGCGAGGGACCAAGAGCGAGCACCAGTTGCCCCGCCTGGCCGAGTTGCTCGGAAGGCGGTGGGGTGAGAAATTCCGGGAGCAGGGCCGGTTCGTTCAGCAAAAAGAACTCCAGGGCAATGGGCGAGGGATCCACCTCGAAGGAGGGGAGACTGGTGACCCAGCGTTTCATGGGGCGTGGCCCGATCATCGGCGTGTGCAGCGCGAGCTGAAGGGCGGGAAAGCCGTCCTCATGATGAGGGGCCGGGGCGAAGGGCCAGCGTTCGGTGTGCGGGTAGTAGTTCTTGACCACCAGGGAAGTCTCTGCATTCAGGCTGCGTTCCAGACCGGGGAAGGGATCAGCCAGGAAATGCAAGGCGTGCAAAAACCAGGGCAAACGTGGCTGAAAACGATCATCGGCATGCCAGGCGAACGATCCAGGTCGAAGGGGCACCGGGGAATAGTCAGCGCCCAGCCGCTCGCGCAGGGCGGGATCGATTTCCTGTCCGCCCTGGGCGAAGTGCAAGAGCGCGCGCAGCAACGCGTCGTCCTGGTGTGCGCCGGGAGGGACACGCACAATCTCCAGTTGTTGCTCGTCGACCCGTTGGAGGACATCGCTGCGGGAGGGAAGGCGAAAGCTCTTTTGCAGAGAGGAATTATCGCTATCGAGGAGCAGCATCTGTCCCTCGGTGCCGCCCAGAGTGGTGAGAAGTCCGCCCAGGATCAACACGAGCAACCCGGCGTGAGTGATCAAAAAGCCGAGTTGATGGCGTTGCCAGGGATACTTCTTGAGCGCCGCACAGGCCACGTTGAGCGCTAACAAACCGAGCAGAGTGCTGAACCACCAGGTTCGGTAAATGAGATCCTGGGCAATGCGCGCGCTGAAGGCGGACTCAAGCAGCGTCGCACCGATCAGGCAAAGGGTGAAGGAACTGAGCAGGCCAAGGGCGAGGTGCAAGGAGGCGAGCACACGAAAGAGCCGGAGGCCCAGACGACCCACGGGGGTCTCTCGAAAGCATCGCGGGACGGGTGTCGCCGCGGGGGTGAGGGGCGGCGCAGCGGAGACAGGGTGCTCCACGGCAGGAGCAGGTGAATCCAGGAGGGGGATGAGGGTGGAAGGGGAGTGCGACATCGGTTCTTCTCTGGGATCGGTTGGAGGGGCACCGCGGACAACCAGCGCGAGGTGAGAGCACGAGGAGTGAATCCATCCAGCCTGCCTGGGCGAGAGGATCGCACATCGACGGGCGAAATTCCAGGGCAACCGGCACGCATGGGGCGAAGCGAGGGAAGAGAGTGAAGGGAGGCGAGAGAGAAAAAGTCGTATCGCCAGGGAGAGGGAGATGCTAGAAAAGAGAAAAAGCCGGAGCCGTCCGTTTTCCCAGCCCGGACGACTCCGGAGCTGACGTCCCCAAGACGTCACCTCCAACTTAACCGGGCACCGTATAGTGGTCAAGTGTTCATATTGCGGTTTGCTCGGAGAGAAGGAGGTGAGGTGTCGTCAGAACCGGTAGAATCGTCTCCGTCAAGGCGAACGGGCTTCGTGGAGCCAGGGAAGGAACCGCTGTGCCTTGGTTATTTGCACGTCGAGCGTTCACGGGGTTCGGGCCCCATGGGTTGCAGCTGACCGTGGAAGCTCCGCCCCTGGTGGTGATCCATGCGCGTCGGTCGGCGGGGTTACGCGCGCGGGTGCGCCTGGAGGCGCCGCGCCGTCCCGGGGTCTACGGGATGGTCGATGAACGCGGGGAGTTGATTTACGTTGGCAAATCGAAGTGTCTGCGTTCACGGCTGTTGAGTTACTTTCGGGCGCGCAGCCGCGATCCCAAGGCGGGGGACATTGTGCGTGAAACGCGCCTGATCGCCTGGGAACCCGTGGCGAGTGATTTTGGCGCCCTGCTGCGAGAGCTGGAACTGATTCGGCGCTGGCAGCCACGATTCAACGTGCAGGGACAGCCGCATCGCCGGCGACGCACCTTTGTCTGTCTTGGTCGGCGTCCGGCGCCCCATGTGTTTCTGTCGGCTCGACCGGCGCGCGGGCTGCTGGGGTGTTATGGACCACTCCCTGCGGGGAATCACGCCCGGGAAGCGGTGCGGCGACTCAACGACTGGTATCGCTTGCGTGATTGTCCGCGGGCGCAGGAAATGGTCTTTAGCGACCAGCAGGAACTCTTTCCGATGGTGCGTCCCGCGGGGTGCATTCGCTACGATATCGCGACCTGTCTTGGTCCCTGTGCGGCAGCCTGTAGCCGGGATGATTATGAAGTGCAGGTGCGCAGCGTTCGGCGCTTTCTCGAGGGGGAGGAGCGCGCGCCGCTGGAACAGCTGGAGCGCGAGATGCTTGCCGCCGCCAGCGCTCTGGAATTCGAGCGCGCCGGTGCCCTGCGCGACAAGTTGAAGATGCTGCAATGGCTGTGGGATCGGCTGGCTCAGCTGCGCACGGCGCGAGCGCACTCCAGCGTCTATCCGGTGGCGAGCGCCGATGGCGGAACGATGTGGTATCTCATCGAACGCGGAGCAGTGCGGATGATGATCTCCGCTCCCAACGACGAAACCTCACGTGCCCGAGCGGCGGAATACCTGCGTGCGGTCTATCAGCCCAGTGCGGACAGGCCCGCGCCGCGTGGGATGGATTATCTGGAAGGGGTGTTCCTGGTGGCGGCCTGGTTTCGCAAGTATGAGCAGGAACGGCAACGGTTGCTTGTCCCCGAAGCAGCGATGCAACTTTGTCAGCGAGCGAGTTGCGCTGCCACGCCGGGCACGGGTGGTTGAAAACAGGTGTCCGCAAAGATGAGTGCAGATCCCTTGCCGCATCTGGAGACATTTCTGCAGGTCGCCGAGCGCAATAGTTTCACCGGCGCAGCGCGAGCGCTGGGGGTCACGCAGGCCGCCGTGAGTCAACGGATCCAGACGCTGGAGCAGGAGGTCGGGGTTGCGCTCTTTCGACGTCAGGCGGGGCAGGTGTTTCTCAGTGAACAGGGGCAAAGGCTGCATCCGATCGCGCAACGCATTCTCGCCCTTCACCAGGAGGCACGCGGTGCGCTTCGTGGGATTCGCTCGCCGGTCACTGGACAGCTTCTGCTGGCCGCCTCGACGATTCCCGGCGAACATGTTCTTCCCGCCGTCCTGGGGGTGTATCGTCAGAAGTACCCCGAGATTCAGGTTCGGGTGACGATCGCCAACACTCAGCGTGTGCTGGACCTGGTCGATCAGGGGAAGACCCAGCTGGGACTGGTGGGTGGTAAATCTGAGAATCCTCATCTTTTTTATCGTTGTTTCGCAACTGATAGTATGGCCCTGATCATGAGCGCGGCGCATCCCTGGAAGCGGCGTCGCCGAATCTCCCTGGTTGAGATGCGCCGCCATCCGCTCATTGTCCGCGAGGTGGGGTCCGGTTCGCGGTTGTGTCTGGAGCAAGCCTTGCAGCGGGCGGGGGTGGGGCTGAGCGACTTCCCCATTGCTCTGGAACTGGGAAGCAACGAGGCGATCAAGGAAGCGGTGCGGCGAGGAATGGGCGTGACAGTTTTGTCGCGGCAGGCTGTGCACAAGGAACTGGACCGCGGAGAGTTCCATGCCGTGCAGGTGTCGGGGTTGACGCTGCAGCGCGAGATGTTCGTGGTCTGGGATCGACGGCGTGTCCTGGCCATTCCCGTGCGGTTGTTACTCGAAGACCTCCTCTGTCCAGCCAGCGCGACCGTCTCATAACCTTTCCTTATGGGACCGAGTCTCCCTATCAACGTTAGCGGTCTGTCCCTCCCTTTCTCATTGTGATGTGATGAGAAAAGAAGCATTAGCGCGGAGTTCTGCACATGGCGACCACGACTGATGCCGTTCCCTTGGCTCCCGCAACTCGTGCCGGAGTGGGGGCTGTTTATGGCCTGACGCTCCTGGTGGCACTCGGAGCGGTGGCGGGGAGCCTGGCCCTGAGCATGATACTTCAGCTCAAGGCCTGTCCGCTTTGCTTTTATCAGCGGACCTTTGTGATGGGGGTTGTCGCCATTCTGCTGGTCGGGTTGCTCGCCGGGGTGCGTCCGCTGGGGCGTCTGGCGGTCCTGGCCTTGCCGCTCGCCCTGGCGGGGTTGGGAGTGGCGGGATTTCATGTGTATCTCGAACTGAGCGGGGTGCTGGAGTGCCCGAAAGGGCTGTATGGGTTGGGGACGGCGCCCCAGCAGAGTCTGGCCGCTTACAGCGTGTTAACGCTCCTCCTGTTGGTTCTTCTGGCGATGGAGATGGCAAGTCTGCACGCCGGGTGGGCCCTGGGGGTCGGTGTGCTGCTGTCGGTCGGGTTTGCAGTGGGGTGCATCAAGAGTTCGCCTCCGCTTCCGAAAGCGCCGAGCAAACCCTATGAGACGCCCCTCGATATCTGTCGTCCGCCGTTTCGCAGTCCCTGAGGTGAGGTGGTCATGGATCTGGTTCCGGTGGAAGGTGCGGTGCGCCTGGGATGCTTCCTGAGCGTGCTGGTCCTGATGGCCGGAGCGGAGATCCTCCTACCACGACGAACTCCGACGGTGGCGCGCCGCCTGCGCTGGGTGAACAATCTCGCGTTGAGCACTCTGAATACGCTGGTAGTGCGCCTGATGTTTCCTCTGGGGGCCGTTGGGGTGGCCCTGGTCGCCGAGCACAACCACTGGGGATTGTTCCCTCACACGGGCTGGCCGAAGTGGGTGGTGATCGTGCTGGCGGTGGTGCTGCTCGATCTGGTCGTCTATGTGCAGCATGTGCTCTTTCACGCCATCCCCGTATTGTGGTCTTTGCATCGGGTGCATCATGCGGATCTCGATTTCGATGTGACGACAGGGATTCGCTTTCATCCGCTGGAAATGATTCTGTCGATGGGGATCAAGATCGCCGTTGTGATG
This sequence comes from Planctomycetota bacterium, assembly GCA_029777335.1. Lineage (GTDB taxonomy): Bacteria > Planctomycetota > Planctomycetia > Gemmatales > Gemmataceae > JAKOSN01. The sequence goes on along the minus strand of JAKOSN010000156.1, from coordinate 83 downwards.
AGCCTGGGAGTGCCGCCCCTGGCGGTCCTGCTCTTTGAGGTGCTCCTCAGCAGCACTTCCCTTTTCAACCATGGCAACGTTCG
>JAKOSN010000155.1 GCA_029777335.1 Planctomycetota bacterium | reverse complement strand
TCCTGCGCACACCCCTGCGTTCCGAGCGCCAGGGCGATTTCCTGACGCTCATACTCCGAGACCGCGTGCAGATGTTTGCGCAGGCTCGGGGCCAGGGAGGGAGCCACCTCCTGTTGCAAGAGCGTCACGATCAGCGGCGACAGGTCCGGGCGCCATTCGCTCAGACCGCGCTGTAACGGCACCACCTCGCCCTCGCGAAGCCAGGCGATCTGCACCACCCGGCTATTCCATTCACGCCAGCGCTTGCGCACCTCGTGGTGAATCAAGGAAGACCGCGACAGGACACCGATCGCCTGGAAGAGTTGCATCAGTCGGGTCAGCGAGACATTCCCGAGAAACCCCGGCGCCAGGAACGAGGGAAAGGCGTGAAGGCTCGATCCCAGCCAGGTGGTGCGCGCCCCCTGAACCACACGATCCAGTGCTGCCTCGTGAACTTCTCGCCGCACCGGCAACTGACCGAACAGGCTACACCACGGAGCCAGACGCGACAGTCGTTCGCACTGTTCGAGCCAGCCCAGAATGCCCAGATGCGTCAGGACCTGTTCAGTCAGTCTGCCATCGTTCCGTCGCACATCCTCCCACGTCTCTCGACTGATTGTGACCGCCCTGCGGAGATATTCCACGAGCGCGGCCTCATTCCACGGGTTGCACCCCGAGTGGGCCAGCGCTCGCAATCGCCTGGTGTTGCCAGCCGTTCGGGCCGACGTGAGATGCCATTCACTGCGCGCCTGTGGATCGTTGGGGAGATGAGTGGGAACCGGAGAGAGCGGATCGAACGGCCGGGCGCACAGCCAGACTTCATTGCCATCGTCGTACCAGAAACTACGGTGCAGCGTTTCCGGGGTGGCGTCATCACTCAGACGAAGACCACATCCCTCGGCAAAGGTCCGACAGATTCGGCTCAGATGCCAGCGTATCTCGTCGCGATGCGCGCTGGCATAGGTGTGATACCCCGCCAGTTCCCGTCGCAGGGTAGCGCCGATCAACTTGCGCGCCACCACCGTTCCATCGCGCTTTTTTCCATAGATCACCTGCTTGTTCACATCGAGCGCATTGATCAACGTACTCGCTGCATTGCAACCATCGTCCAGCGCCAGACAGGTGCCAAAATAGTTCCCCATGCTCAGAATCGCCAGGGGATCGCTCTCCGTCTGGAACGTGATCGCTTCCCCATCCAGAACGAGCGTGGAGCGAATGCCCCGCAACCAGCGCGTGGTGTCGATGCCCACGGCGCGCGCCTTCTGCAGCCAGCGTTGGTTCTCCTCTCGATCCAGAAGAGAATGGCCATCCAGAATATCGTTGAGAAAGGCAACCAAATCCGCCTGATTGATTTTGCTCGCATGAAACAGGGCAAGGGCCTGACGGAGGCCAGGAGCCAGCGGACCCGGCAACACGGGACGCCGGAGCACCTCCGCGAGATAACGCCGATCGACTTCATCCAGCATCTGTTCCAGACTTCGTCGACGCATCTGCTCCAGCCCCTGGTGCAGCTGCTTGCGTGCCCGTCGCAGCGACTGCGCCAGCCGGCCTTGCCATGCTGCCGGATCGCGCAGCGCTGTCAGTCGCGCCTGTAAATGCTGGCGATACCGCGAGTCCACCTTCAGCCCTTCGAGCCGTCGCGCCAGATAGTTCGCCTCGCGTTCCTCCCTCTCGACAAGATGGAGCGGCGCACAGATGGGGCTGGCAAACTCCTCCCGCGCCCCCGCCAGACGGCGATGGTGCAGATACCGATCGACCATTTCCTGCTCCACCCCGAGCAAGGCCGCCACCTGCTCGCGTTCACGTGGAGGATTCTCCAGCGTTGGCGCATCCCATTGCTCCAGGGCGTGCGTCAGGATCTGCGCCTGGCGCGCCAGCAGAGGTGTTCCGCTCAGCTGGGCACTCAGCTGTCGCAGCCATTCAAGATGGTTGTTTTGCTTGCGCGCCGTCCCCAGAAGGGTAATTACCAGGGCAGGCATCCACCGCGCCCCCGGGCGAAAGAGGGCCGGGAACCACTCGGCGGCAAGATCCAGTCCGTTGATCTTCGCCTCCCTCAGCCGTTCCAGCGCATCGAGATACAGACTCAGCGCGTGCGGACGATGCCGAAAATGATCGTCCACCTCCTCGATCACGTTGAGGCGTAGGGCTCGTCGCAGCAAGGTGTCCGGCAAGGACGAGCCAACGAGTTCCCTCAGAACGGAGATCACCCACGAAGACACCTGGGAGTCGCCCAAATACTCCACCAGGTCCGGCCAGAGTGCCTGCAATCGCCTGGCCGAGTTCGCCCTCGCCAGATCGAGGAGATGCTGTGCGGCCTTGGCTTTCACGGTGGAGGGAATAGGGAGCGAGAGGTCGGGGTGGGTAAGCATCAGGGTGAGTCGAAGTTGCTGTTTCTCCACACCAGGGGGAACCCGAACCTTTGCCCCCGAGGCAACGGTTTTGAGCCAGATTGCGGTCAACATCGAGGCCAGTTCATCCAGCGACGCGTCGTGCTGGAACCGAAGCAGATCCACCAGCGTCTGTTCACTGAGCAGCCGGTCCGTGTCAGCCGTCTCCTGCATCCACGCGAAGAAGATGCGCACCAGAGCGCGGCTTCGTGCCTCTCCGGTTGAAGGAAGTTCACGCAACTGTTTCAGATACTTTTCGTCCTGGGGGGTGGATTTACGTATCTCCTGCAGTTTCCCAACCAGGTTGACAAAGCGCCGCATCAGTTGACGCACCTCAGCGATCGGCAAACTCCGAGGTTGGAGTTGTTCGCGAGCGCGCAGAGCGAGCGGAACGCCATGCAGCAGAGCGATTCGCTCGGTGAGGCGTTCCAGGTTGGGATCGTTGGTTTCGGGGAGATCGGGGAGAGAAGTGTTCGGCGGAGTGACCTGGAGCAGTCGAGCCAGAAAGACGGGTGAACCGGGACATTGGGCAGCACGAAAAGCACGGCGAAGGGGAGGCGGCAGAAGATTCTCGTGGGCTGGACTTTTCTCTCGATGGCGTCTCCCCAGGAGCACCCCGGCGAGCAGGGACAGGAGTGGATCCGTGCTCGTTCGCGCCAGGTGGTGCAGAAGCGGATCCACGGGACAACGGGGCCGACAAAGCCGCTCCAAGGGATCGTCCACCCAGTTGGAGAGAGCGTGCACCCGGAGCGGAAGGGCTTGCACCAGGTCTGTGGGAGAATCACTTCCCAACCCAGGGAGGATACGCAGCATCTGACCAAGTTGCTCGATACGTCGCCGCGCGGTCTGAAGAGAGCTCGCGAGATCCACGCCGCGCCAACGTCTTAACGGGGCCACTCCCTGCGCGATCAGCCGAGGAAGATCGTCCAGCACCTCCAGCTGGCACACCGCGCGATTCCAGCGCGTGAGTTGCTCACTATCCACGGAGATCACCTCGCGCGCCCCAAGCTCCCGACCGAGGGTTTCGTGAGAGATGCCCTTGTTGCAGAGCAGTGACTGTGCCAGGGCAGCAGGATCGTGCGCGCGACGCGGAACGCCACTGATCAACCAGAGACGCCCCAGTTGCAGACAGGGCACCCCCTCAAGGCGTGATATTTCCAGCAGACCGCGAGCGACCACGCGCGCACGCCGATCCGTTTTGGTTGGACTCTCTCGATGCATGAGGAAGCGATTGCGCCAGATAGTGCGGGTTTCGGGAACTCACTTCTCAGACAGCGCTCCGCTCCAGGGGGTTCGCGAGAGGAAAAAAGAGTTGTACCTGGCGCCAGTCGACGTACAATGCCCAGCACCCTTTTTCTGTACTTGTCCACGAGGTCCCATCGCCGGGGAGAACGAGCCGCTCCCTGCGCAATTGAGGCGCCCATGAACTCTTCTCCTCCGCTCTCCGATCCAGCCTGGACCGACCGTGCGCTGCGTCGCTTTCGCTGGATGCTTGTCGGTGTATGCATTCTCTTCCTGATTACCGAGGGACTGGCGCGCACCGGGCTGATTCCTCATCTGTTACCCCTCTCGCTGGCGGAGGTCGGCAACAACATCCTCTTTGCCATCGGCTTTGGCAGTCCTCTCCTCCTCTATCTGAGCAGTTTGCCAGGTTGGCGGGGATTGCTTGGCACCGGGCTGACGGGAGCGGTGCTGACCCTTGTGCTCTGGGGAGTGCAACAGCAGGTAAGCGACAATCCCTGGAGCGATCCTGAGAAAGCGCTGATCGCCAAGGCGATTGTGGGGCTGGGACTGGCCAGCCTGGGAGCGATGGCTCTGCAAGCCTGGCGCGGTCAGGGGGAACAGCGACACTTGGCGTTGCTTTATCTCCTTCCCGCCTGCTCGGCCCTGGTGTTCACCTTGCTCGCCGGCACGTTCTACGAGTTCATCTCCAAAAGTTTCCCCCTCACCGACGATCGCCTGGTTTATGCCGTCGAGGAGGCACACGGGGCGCAGTTCAGCTTTCTCACCGGCCAGTTATTCACCGCGATGCCGGGGCTGGCGTTTCTCTGCACTGCCCTCTACCTCGCGCCTCCGCCAGGGCTGGTCTTTGTCTACACCTTGCAGCTGCGCGCTCGGGTTCCCCCACCCATCGACGTGGTGACCGCTCTGCTCGTGCTGAGCCTGACTGGCTATAGCATGTATCTCCTTTGTCCGGTTTGTGGTCCCAAACCTGTCTTTGGCGAGGCGTTTCCCGACCATCCTCCGCCGGTGGGCGAGGTGCTCGCGAGCAACCAACCGGTGGGGACCGCTCCGCGCAATGCCATGCCTTCGCTGCACATGGCGTCGGTGGTGCTCGCCTACTGGCATGCCCGCCCCCACGGCCGCTGGGCCCAGTTGGCGGCGCTTGTCTTTCTGGTCGGCACCTTCCTGGCGACCATGGGGTTGGGGGAACACTACCTGGTCGATCTGATCGTTGCCATGCCCTTTACTCTGGCTCTCCATGCACTCTGCACCCCGATTCGCCATCCCAGTCGTTGGCAGGCGGTCGGCGTAAGTCTCCTGCTGGTCGTCGGCTGGTATCTGTTGCTCTTTTTTGGCACCGAACTGTTGCTCCGTTCACTCTGGCTCACCTGGGCGATCAGTGGAACAACCACGGGGCTGGTGCTCTGGTTGGAATGGCGGCTCTATCGATCGATCTATCCGCGTGCAGAAGCGACCCCCGCATCATGACCCCGTTCGCTCCCGGCCCGCGTGGCCACTTCCTCCTGGGCAGTTTGCTGGAGATGCGCCGCGATGTCCTCGGCTTGTTACTGACAGGGCATCGTCAATTTGGCGACGTGGTGCGCTTTCATCTTGGTCCGCTCGTCATGCACCTGGTGTGCCATCCCGAGCACATTCGCCACGTGCTGATCACCCATCACGAGAACTACGACAAGGACACCCGTAGTTCACGCCACATTCGCGCCATCACTGGCCAGGGGTTGCTCACCAGCAGTGGCGAATTCTGGCTGCGCCAACGTCGGTTAATGCAGCCGGCCTTCTCTCCGCCTCGTCTGATCGGCTTTCTTGAGATTGCAACTGCCACGACCGCTGCCATGCTGGATCGCTGGCAGCAGCAGGTCCAAAAACAGCCGCAACTGGACATTGCTTCCGAGATGATGCGCTTGACCTGCGCCATCGTCGGCAAGATCCTGTTTGGGGCGGATCTTGGCGACGATGCGCTGATCATCGAGGAAGCCGCCACGGTGGCGATGACCCGCGCCTACCGCAAATTGGAGCACGTAATCACACTCCCCACGTGGTTTCCGCTCCCTGCCAATTTGCGCTTTCGCCGCGCCATCCGGAATCTCGATCGCGTGGTGTATCGCATCATGGCACAACGCCAGCAACAAACCACCGCACCCAGTGATTTGCTCACGATTTTGCTCAGGGCACGCGATGAGGAATCCGGCACAGGAATGAGCGCCGAGCAACTGCGCAACGAGGTGTTGACCCTTCTGCTCGCAGGTCACGAAACGACCGCCAACGCCCTGACCTGGACGTGGTACTTGCTCTCCCGGGCGCCGGCGATCCGCCGCCGTTTGGAAGCGGAGGTCGCCGAGGTGTTGCGGGGACAGGCACCAACTCCAGGCCATCTCTCCCAGCTTCGCTACACCACCATGGTCTTCAAGGAAGCGATGCGCCTCTATCCCCCGATCTGGATCATGGAACGACGGACTCTGCACGATGACGTGATTGGTGGGTATGCCATTCCTGCCGGAACAAGCGTGCTGCTCAGCCCGTATGTGACCCATCGGCACCCTGCCTTCTGGAACAATCCCGAGGGGTTTGATCCAGAACGCTTTGCTCCCCAGGTCGAATTAGCTCCCCAGGCCTACCTGCCGTTTGGAGCCGGCCAGCGCCTGTGCATCGGGCAACACCTGGCATTGCTGGAGGCTCAGGTGATTCTCCCGATGGTTCTGCAGCGATTTCATCTCGATTTGCTCCCCGGGATGAACGTTGCCCCGCAACCCGGGATCACCCTTCGTCCGCACCACGGTCTGCCCATGACGGTGCATCCAGCGACTGGCCTCTGAGTTCGGACGGCCTGCTGGCGCGCGCAGATTCCCTCTGCCAGAAACCATCTTAACCTCTCTTTAATACCTTATATCCTGGCGGGTGATGCGACCGTTGTGCAGCGCGCTGGCGAGCAGGACCGCGTGGACCCCCGCGTGCGCCAAAACTTCCAGATCGGTCTTGTCACGAACCCCGCCACCTGCTATGACCTCCACGCCGGTTGCCGTTCGGCTCAGACGCCTGCAAAGTTCCTCCGTCCCCGTTCCCTGACCGACCCCCACCCGGGAGAGATCGAGCAGGATCAACCGGCGCACCCCAAGGTCGAGAACCTTTTGAACAATTGTCCAGGGATCGACACCCCACGCATTCGTGCCCGACAGGGGAACGCCCTCCTTCAGATCGAGGGAGAAGAGCAGACGTTCGCCCAGCGCGTGAACCATCTGCCGCAGCGCCGCTGGTGAATCGAGGGTTTCGAGTGCCGCCACGATAGCGAGGTTGTCCACGGTCATCAGCGCATCGACATCGCGCGCCCGACGGAGCCCTGCATCGACCAGGAGCCGAGCGCCATCTGCGTGGAGAGAGCGGTACAGGTCAACGGCGGGAGGTTGCCCCGCCAGCGCATCAAGATCGGCCAGATACAGTTCGGTCACCCCCAGGTGCGTGCGAAAGGCGTGGGCCACCTCGCGCGGCGCGGTCGACGGAGTGAGCACACTTTTGATGGGGCGATAATCGGCACGTTGTCCGGCCACACCATGCACCACGACGCCCTGGCGCACATCCAGAACAGGAATGATCCGGACGTTTGTTGCCATCGATACGGTCCTTTCAATCCTTCTTTTCTGTCCGACAAGAAAAAACGGCGCGATCCCGACATTCGGCGCCGTTGTGACCTATAGTTGTGCCAGACGGCTCCACAGAATCCCCTTGAATGCGTGGACCAGGATCGGTCCCAGTGGAGGTTGCTCCCCATGCGCTTCGCCACCCCCGAAGCCTTTCTCCTGTTGCCGCTGGTCCCATTTGTGCTGTGGTGGTCTCTCCGTCCGCAACGGCAAATGGCGGCACGCTACTCTCAGCTCGCGCTGCTGCGCAAACTCCCCGAGGGATGGGCGGTCTGGGGCCCCCGGATGCTGGCCGCACTCCGCGGCGCTGCCCTCCTCCTGCTCATCACCGCGCTGGCCCGCCCCCAGAAGATCGATGGCCAGGATCGCAGCCATAGCGATGGTATCACCATTCAGCTGGTCATCGACAACAGCTACAGCATGCGCGAAGAGGATTATGACCTTGATTCGCGGTCCATCTCTCGGCTCGATGCGGTCAAGCACGCCCTGCGACTCTTTGTGAATGGCGGCGAGCAAGGGTTGGAAGGCCGTCCGCACGACCGCATCGGGTTGATCTCGTTTGCCCGCGATCCTGACGTTCTGTGTCCAGCAACGCTCGACCACAGCGCAGTGATGCAGGCGATCGACGACCTGCAGCTCGCCCCCCCCGTGGGCACCAACATTGGCGACGGCCTTGGATGGGCGCTGGAACGCCTCCGCAACGATCCAAGCAAGGAAAAGGTGGTCATCCTCCTGAGCGACGGAGCCCACACCATCAAGGATAGTGTACTCCAACCTCTGGAGGCGGCTCAGCTGGCGGCCGACCTCAAGATCAAGGTCTACACCATTGGAGCCGTGGGCAATCGGGGCGGGAACGCGGGCCTGTCTTCGTGGCAGCAACTCCTCCTGAGCAATCGCCACAAACGTGCCGAGGTGGGTGAACGCTGTTTGCAGCGGATCGCCGAGGCCACGGGCGGCGAATATTATCGCGCCACCGACACGGAGGGGTTGACCAGTATTTACAAGGAAATTGACCGCCTGGAGACCACGCGCCTGGAACGAAACGTCGAGGTCAACTACGAGGAACGCTACCTGATCGTGGCACTCCCCGGGGTGGTGTTGGCGGTCCTGGAACAACTCCTGGCGGCAACGCGCTTTCTGCGCATTCCCTGACGACAAGGCAATCCGCGGCGCGAGCGGTCCAACTCCTCCGGCAAGGGTGTGATCATGGCATGTGCGTACTCCAAATGGCTGGTGCTGGTGCCCACGCTGCTGTGCCTCGCCCTTGTTGTGGGTCTGTGGCGGAAACGTCGGGCGTGGCAACAACTGGGTGATGCCTCCGCCGGCGTGTGGCACAACGGCCGCTGGCTGACCCTTGTCAAGATGGGGATGTTGTTCGGGGCGGCACTCCTGCTTGGGATAACGCTGGTTGGTCCCCAGTGGGGCCGAACGGAGGTGCCCGCTCCTCCCGTTGCCGGCCGGGACATCTTCATTGTGCTCGACGTTTCGCGCAGCATGCTGGCCGAGGATGTGGAACCCAATCGGCTTGGACGAGCGAAGAGTGATATCCTCGATCTGGCTTCCACCCTGGAGCGCAGGGGCGGGCAGCGCATCGGCCTGGTCGTCTTCGCCGATCGCGCGGTGCAGGTCTGTCCCCTCACCCGAGATTTTCGTGCCTTCAGTGAAGAACTCACCCGGATTTCACTCGATGGATTGCGGGTTCGCGGGTCTGCTAATGCCTACGATGGCACTCAGCTGGCCGCCGCTCTCCAGCGTGTGAATCAGAGCATCCGTGACGAGTTCGCCTCCTGCACCGATGTGCTCATCTTCTCCGATGGGGGAGATATGGCTCACGACACCCTGGACCTGGCCGATCAGCTGGGCCAGCGTGGCGTCACGATTCACACAGTGGGTCTGGGCAACCCCACCCAGGCAAGTCCCATTCCCATCTCTGGACAGGGTCCTCTCACCTATCAGGGCGAGGTGGTACGGACTCGGTTGGAGGAAGAGGTGCTCCGCACCATCGCCGCAAAAGCCGGCGGGAAGTACCACGCCGTGACTACCGGGTTTTTATCCGCTGATCAGATGCTGGATACTCTCTTCACTCAGCGTCCCAAACAGGATCGGCAAGACACGGAGAAACACTGGATTGGCATCCCTCGCTTTCAGTGGTTTCTCGCTCCCGCAGTTACCTTACTGTTGCTCGAACTGCTGCTTGGTCCCTGGCGGGCGCGGACGAACACCGAGCGAAGCCCCCGCTACTTTGGATGGGTCCGTCGCCGCACAACTGTGCAGGGAGGAACGCACTCATGAAACGGGCTGGAACTCTCTGTCTGCTGGGTAGTCTCCTGGCCGTGGCATGGTTGGTGCGTCCCCCCGCCGACATGCTGACCAGGGCCGATCAGGCCTATCGGGAAGGCGATTATGCCAGGGCCCTGGAACTGTATCGTGGCGCGGAGCAACAGGGCGAACCGCGTAGCTTGGATGTGGTAACGCACCAGGCCGCCACCCAGTATCGCTTGCAACAGTTTGGAGACGCCGCACGCAACTACGAACGAGCCGAGCAGCACAGCGCCGCAGGGCAAGCGGCCCGGGCGGCCTATGATCGTGGCAACGCGATCCTCCAGCAAGCGTGTCAGGATCGCGAGCACCCCGATCCCGCCCTGCTCAACTCGGCCATCGAGCAGTATCGTACTGCCCTGGAGCGCTCCCCAACCACGCCTCCCCAGGACAAGCTGCGCGACGATGCCAGGCACAACCTGGAACTCGCGCGCCTTCTCCAGCAGAAAGGTCAGTCCAGCCAGGCGAACGTGGCACAACAACAGCAACCCAGCACCACCGATCCAGCTCCCACGGAACAGAGCAAAAAAGATCAGCAAGCACGCCGTGGCTCAGGGCAGGAAGGCAGTGCCGAAAATCAAGAACACAAACCGGAACAGGGTGCGAACAGTTCCGATCCCAACCAGCAAGGCACAGGGAACGAACAATCGCTCCCCAGAAATTCGCAGGTTGCCCAGAACAATCCAAACACTGGTGCGCAACAACCGCCCGAGAACAACACACCCCCTGAACCAAACGGACAAACACCAAACGGACAACCCGAAAGGGCCGGGCAGGATTCTCCCCAGCAGCCAAAAGAAGGTGCGCCCAGGAACATCCCCTCACCACAAGCGAACAAGGACAAGAACGACCAGCAGTCGAACTCTCAGAAGAAGGACGACGCAGGGAAGAACGACAAGGACGGCGATAAAAAAGGTCAGTCCGACAAGGCGGATAACAAGGAGAGCAACAAGAAGAACCAATCCGAGAAGAAAGAAGAAGGTCAGGGGAAGCAGAACGAACAGGTAGCCAAGCAGGACAGGAGCCAGCAAGAGCAGGAGAAACCTGGCCAGCAATGCCCCACCTGACGGAGCGAAGCGGCGAAGGCAGGTGCTGCCTCCAAGACCCCCAGTCAAGCAGAATCAACGGCCAAGGGTTCGAGTGGCAAGGGAACAGGTCAGGATAATCCCCAAACGCCCGGCGACGACGGGGCTCCCAAGAAGGGGGGCCAGGCAACGGCCCAGGGTGGCACCAGGCCAGGCGGAAAGCCCGGCGAAGGCACTCAGGAAGGACAACAATCGACGGTCATGACCAGGACCAGGCAGAAACAGCCGGGCCAAAACGGGGTGCCAGATAAGGACCCGGCCTCCCCGGTGGCGACTGCAGGGCGAAACACCCCGCAGGGGGGACCGGGGTCGGGAGATCGCCCCGAGACGGGACAGGGAAGTGGTCAACCGCCCAAACCAGAGAAACCACTGACGGCGGAGGAGCAAAAACAACTCTTCCAGAAGCCCGAGCGCACCGTGCGCCAACGGCCGCAAATCGACCAGTGGAATCCCAGTCCACGTTCCCGTCTGACTCCGATCAGTCCCGGAACGGCTCCCGGCGCGCTCGATCCCAACCTCGATCCGTTCGAGCAATCGGCAGGGAGTCGACTGGATCAGGCCGTGCAGCGGATTCAGAAAAATCGCGAGTTGCGAAAGGCCCCGCCGACCGGATCGTTCCTTGATCCCAGCCGTGAACGTCGGCGTGATTGGTGAGTCTTCCTGGAGACGAGGTGGGCAATGACCCGACGCTTGCTGTGCGCATTGGCGATCCTGGCTCCGCTGTCGTTGTGCGAAACCCCCGTGGCTGCTCAGTCGATCCGTTCGATTGGCGGGCTACCCGCCACAGGGGACAATTACGTCCGTGTCACCGTATCCCTCTCTCACCCCGTTCCGCTCCCCGGGGACGAGGCCAACGTGTACGTGGATGTCTGGGTGCGGCGCGGAGAAATGCGCTATCGCAGCCGCACTTTTTCCTCGTTCCCCATCGGCAATGTGAAGTTGGAAGTGCCGTTCCTGGAACAGGCGCCGCGCGGGTTGGAGGTCCTTCACTCGTTGCAACGGGTCGCCCTCCAACATCCGGTGAAAGAAGGTCAAACCGGGTTTCAGCTGAATCGCACCCAGAATGTGGTGCTGGAAGCGGAGCCACCGGATCATCCCAGCACCGGGCTTTTCCAGAATTTTCAGCGTCGCCGACTGGTGATTCCTGTCCGAGTGCTGGGCAATGGCAACATCGTCCTCCCCACGGTGCGCATCAGTGGCTCGGTGTTCTTGCCCGACCATCGAGCCATTGCTTCCGTGGGCGGAACCTCTCCGGGGGCCTGGCGTCCCTTCACTGCCGACAGTGGCATCACAACGATCGTGGTCAACGATCTGCGCGCCCGCTCCGATTGCCCCCTTGATTTTTGTGGCGCGATCGGCGAGCAGTTTCGCCTTCTCACCGCGGTGAGTAACCGCGACGTGGTGGTCAAAACTCCCTTTTCTTTCAAGCTGCGGCTGGAGGGCGACGACGGCGTGGCCAGGGCGCGCACCCCCGACCTTGGGACCCTCCCGGAGTGGAAGCCCTCCTTCGTCGTGAAATCCGAGGGGGATCGCCAGCTCGTCACCGGCATGCGTGAGTTCACCTACTCCCTCCAGGTGAAAGACGACTCCGTCTCCCAGATTCCCCCCATCCACCTGAGTTACTTCAACCCCAAAACGGATAAATTCGAAACACTCCAGAGCGATCCAGTCCCGATCCATGTCCATCAAACCGCCCCGGTGACGGCCAGCGCTGCGCCTCTCGCTCCAACTTCCTCCCCCGTGGATCCCAGTACCCCAGCGCAGTCGTTGCTACCCACCGTCACCCAGGCGCAGGCGAGGATCCCTGAGACGCTCCGACAGCCATTCCCCTGGATGTTCCTGATTCTTGGAATGATCGGACTTTTCCTCTCCTGGCACCTTCTGGCCTGGGTGCGCCGCCGCGTGGTGCCTCGAATCCTGCGCGTTCACCGTCGGCGCCGAATGGTTCGCAGGGCAGTGGCTCAATTGTGTCCGTCGAAGGTGACTCTGCCAATCATCAAGCAAACCTTCCAGGCGTTTCTGCACTCCCGATTTGGATTACCCCCAGGCGAAATCACCGCGCTCGATCTGGAGCGCTTGCGTGCTCACGGTGTGAGTCAGGACCTCGTTCGTGGGTGCGTTGCTCTCCTCACCGACTGCGCACAGATTGAGTTCGCGCCCGGATTGCAACCTCGCTCTCCCGCGGAACTGGCCCAGCAGGCACGCCAGTTAATCGAGCAATTGCTGACCGCTCCCCTGGAGTGCAGCCCGATCGACGAACCGTGCGCGTCCACTGTTCAGCGTGAGCGCGAAACCGCCCTCGCCTATTGATACCTCTTCGCCTGGAGACTCCGCTCCGTTCCCAGGCGAAGGGTGACTCGCATGCCACTCTTCGCCTGGGCGTTTGCTTTCCTGTCCCGCGTCGCGAATTGCGAGTCTCACCCTCCACTTTCCTCTTGAGCCGTAAGCCCCCGCCTTCTACCATTCATGGCAGCGACATCCTCCTGGTTTTTCCGACCTGGCCATGCCTGATCCAACGCGACTGTTGACCACCCTCGCACGTGCCCGAGAAGCATCGCTCGACACCCCCGGGCGCACCGGCCATCTTGTCGCGCTCACCGACGCCGCCGAGGTTCTCGTCGCCGGGGATCTCCATGGCAACCTGGAGAACTTTCGCCGCCTGCTACAACTGGCGGATCTCGCCAATCAGCCACAGCGGCATCTCGTCTTGCAGGAACTCATTCACGGTCCACATCGGTATCCGGAAGGGGGCGATCGTTCCCATCAACTGCTCGATGTGGTGGCCGCCCTCAAGTGTCAATATCCGCGCCAGGTTCATCTGTTACCTGGCAACCACGAACTGGCTCAGTGGACCAATCGCCGCATCGGCAAAGAGGAAGAGGTGGATCTGCTGGATCAGTTCTGGCAAGGGGTGTGGCAGGCCTATGGGGACCACGCCGAGGAGGTGTATCTCGCCTATCTTGCCCTCTTCGCCGTTTTACCCATGGCGGTTCGGACAGCGAATCGCGTTTTTATCAGCCACAGTCTTCCCTCGGCCCTGCGCGTCGAGCACTTCGATCCGGCGGTCTTGCTGCTCGAAGAATTCCCAGAGAGCGAACTGATCCCCGGGGGAAGTATCTATTCGCTCCTGTGGGGACGAGATACGCAGCCCAGCACGGCGCGACGCTTTCTCGAAAAAGTCGATGCCGACTGGTTGCTCACCGGCCATATCCCTTGCGAACATGGCTTCGCCGTCCCCAACGACTGGCAGATCATCCTCGATAGCCTTGGTTCTCCCGCTGGGTACTGTCTTGTCGCCACCGATCGTCCGCTCCAACACAGCGATCTGATCAACGCCGTCCAGACTTTCCAGGTTTTCTAAATCATGCACCCTGACCAACCACTCGAACAACCTCTGCTTCCTGAAACCCCCCTCGATGCGCTGGGCGAACTGGCGCGCGAGAAGGTGATCATTGAGGATCGCGTTTTCCTCCTGGATCATCCGCGCGATTCCGACCACCTCCTGGATGTCCCCGCGGTCCGGTCCGCCTTTGCGAAGGACGAGTACATGCCCTACTGGGCGGATCTCTGGCCCGGGGCGCGCATGCTGGCGAAACATCTGCTGAAACAAAGCTGGCCGGCGGGACTGGTCGCCCTGGAGATCGGCTGCGGGCTGGGCTTACCCGGCATCACCGCGTTATCTCTGGGGATGCATGTGATCTTCTCCGACTACGACGCGACAGCCCTCCGCTTTGCCGCCGACAATGCGCGCCTGAACGGCTTCGACGATTTCGAGTTGTTGCAAATGGACTGGCGTTTTCCGCCCGACAACCTCAAGGTGCCGCTTCTCCTGGCAGCCGATCTGATCTATGAGCCGCGCAATGTTGGCCCGCTGGTTCAGCTGATCAAGAAACTCCTTGCGCCCACGGGTGTCTGTTTACTCACCGATCAGGATCGTCCTCCCTGCCACTATTTCCGCGAAACGCTGGCCGCTGAAGGATTGAACTTTACCATGACCCTGGCGCGGGCCGGCGAACCAGGAGGACGCCGCTTCAAGGGGACGCTCTACACCATCACTCTCCCTTCGGCCTAGCCGCATCAGGATGGCTTTTCTTTCTGGGGATGCTCCGACTACACTAAGGGCGAGGTGGTTGGAGAACGCCACGCCCCGGAGGAGGATGTTGATGCGACGGAGCATTCCCTGGCTGACCGGGCTTCTCTGGATGCTCGTGCCTACCCTGCTTGGTGCCGCCGAGCCCGAGATCACCCTGCACCGGGTCAACTACGATCAACTCACCCGCCTGGTGCAGACCCAGCGCGGCAAGGTGGTTGTCGTCGATTTCTGGGCGAGTTACTGCCAGCCCTGCCGAAAAGCGTTTCCTCACCTGATTCAGATGCATCAAAAGTACGCGGCGCAGGGTTGCACCATCATCACCGTGAGCATGGATGATCCCTCGGATGAGGACGCCGCAAAGGCGGCGCTGGCATTCTTGCGGCAAACCAGGGCGCCGTTCACCAACGTCCTGCTCGACGAAAAGCCCGAGAGCTGGAAGAAGAAACTTCCGCTCGTGTCGCTGCCAACGGTCTATCTCTTTAATGCACAGGGGCAGATTGAGCAGCGCTACCTGGATGCCCCCGATTATGCGGCCCTGGATCGATTGGTAGCCCAACTTCTGAAACGAAAGTGATCCCCCTTGATGAGCGACATGCCAGGCAAAACAGCGTGGGCATCTGCCCTGGGCCGCATCGCCAGCGGACTGTACATCCTCACAGCGCGCCAGGAGAGCGCGGAAACGGGGATGCTCGCCAGCTGGGTGCAGCAGTGCTCCTTCGACCCTCCGCTCATCACGCTGGCCCTCAAACGCGGACGTGGACTTGCCAGCTGGCTCCAGTCTGGAGCAACCTTTGTGGTCAACATTCTCGACGACTCCCAGACCGACCTGATTAGCCATTTTGGACGCGGCTTTGCCCCGGGCGAAAATGCCTTTGATGGGTTGGCGGTCAACCGAACGCTCGCCTCGGCACCGGTGCTTCCCGAATGTCTTGCCTTCCTGGAGTGCCGCATCGAGCAGTCGTTCCCCGCCGGCGATCACGACCTGTTCCTGGCGCGCATCGTGGCCGGACAGGTTCTGGCGGAGGGGCACCCGATGGTCCATGTCCGCAAAAATGGGCTTCATTACTGAGAATCCGTGTCCAGGTGCCGACAATCTGAAGGGCTTGCTTCACGAGCAAAACACCATGAGCGATCCGACTATCCCACTGATCGTCAGTTCCGACGTGCATCGCCAGGAGCGCATCCCTCCGCACCAGGCGCAAACGCGCAAATGGCCGATTCTGCACATGGGTCCCACCCCTCGGTTCAATCGCACTTCGTGGATTTTTCAGATCTTTGGACTCGTCGAATCACGCTGGCAGTGCACCTATGACGAATTCCTCGCTCTGCCGCGTGTCCGTGTCCTGGCAGATATGCACTGTGTCACGCGCTGGAGTAAACTGGACAACGTCTGGGAAGGCGTGAGCACCCGCACAATTCTGGACCGGGTCAAGGTGGATCCCAGGGCCCGGTTTGTGATGGTTCATTGCGAATATGGTTTCAGTACCAACCTGCCGCTTGCAGAGTTTCTGGGCGAAGATTGCCTCTTTGCCTGGAAACACAACGACCAGGATCTGGAGCCGGATCACGGCTATCCCCTGCGTCTGGTGATTCCACGTTTGTACGCGTGGAAGAGCGCCAAATGGGTGCGTGGCATCGAGTTGGTGGAGACCGATCGCCCGGGATTCTGGGAAAGCTGGGAAAATGGCGGCTATCACATGCACGGCGACCCATGGACCGAGGAACGCTTCCGCCCACGCTGAGTGTGCGCTGCACGGCCGGAAGCGTGCCTGGTTCCCTGCTCAGGCGACCCGATATTTCGCCACAACCTCCTCATCCAACTCGATCCCCAACCCCGCTTCCTCGGGCACGGAAATGTCGCCATTCACGACCGGAAAACGCTGTTTGGTTAGCGTCTGCCGCAACGCCCCCTGCTCGACGCAATACTCGAAGTAGTGCGTGTTGGGCAGGGCGGCGACGAAGTGCAGGCTGGCGGCGATGTTGATGCCCGTCTTGTAGGAATGGTTGACACAGAGTCGATGCCGCTCCGCAGAATCCCAGCCGATACGACGGGACCGCCCCAGTCCACCTACCCGGGTCACATCGACCTGGACGACATCGATGCCGCCCACGTCCATCATCCGCTGAAACTCTGCCACATCGCAGATCTCTTCGCCGGCCGCGATCCGTACTGGACTCTGCGCCACCAGACGGCCATACCCCGCAATGTTGTCCGGG
Source organism: Planctomycetota bacterium (assembly GCA_029777335.1). Classification (GTDB taxonomy): domain Bacteria; phylum Planctomycetota; class Planctomycetia; order Gemmatales; family Gemmataceae; genus JAKOSN01. The sequence goes on along the minus strand of JAKOSN010000155.1, from coordinate 5,698 downwards.
TGCAACGGCTCCTCCAACCAGGTGAGGTTATACGGCTCGAATTGCCGAGCGCGACGGATCGCCGTGGCCGTGTCCCAGCACAACCCCGCATCCACCATCAGTTCAACGCCGTCGCCCAAACCGCGCCGCGCGGCGCGCACATGAGCCAGGTCCGACGCCTCGCTTTGCCCCATGGGTCCCCATCCAAACTTGACCGCACGATAGCCCTGTGTCACCAGTTCACGTCCAATGCGTTCCGTCTCCTCCGGCGTGTCTCCAAACAGGATGGAGGCGTAGGCGCGGAACGTCTTGCGGAACCCGCCTCCAAGCAACTTGTACACCGGTTGCCCCGTCGCTTTGCCCACCAGATCCCACAGGGCAATCTCGACCCCGCTCATCGCCTGGATGACCGCTCCCTGGCGACCAAAAAAGATCGTTCCTTCATACATGCGGTGAATCAGCCGATCGATTTCAAAAGGGTCCTGCCCAAGCACGCATTCGGCCAGTCCGCGACAGATCTTGTGCGAGACGGGAGCCTCGATGATGGCCCGCGCGACCGCCGAGGAGGAATCCACCTCGCCAATCCCCACCAAGCCGGTATCGGTGTGGACCTTCACCACGAGCGTTTCCTGACTCCCATCGCAACGCTCATTCACGACAGGCAAGCGCAGATGAATCGGTTCAACACGAGTGATTTGCATCGCCCCAGCACCTCGCGGAAAAAAGAAATTTCACCCCGGAAGGAGAAAAAGGTTGTTCGTGTCTCTCAGCGGGCCGACTACAATGGTGCTTCGCTCCCGCCCGATCAACCGTCGTACCCTCGCACGCTGAGCGCAGCCATGGATCCAGAGCACTCTCTGCAAGACCGTTTCGTGGATCCCCTCGTGAGTTTCCCGCTGGAGCCCACGACGGTGCGTTACCAGGTCCTGGCGTTTCTCAGTTGCATGACCTTTATCCTCTACCTGGATCGGGTCTGCATCGGCCAGGCCGCCACGGCGATCCAGCGCGACCTGGACATCTCCGACACCGCCATGGGATTTATCTTTGGGGCGTTCACGCTGTCCTATGGTCTATTCGAGGTCCCCACGGGACGGCTAGGGGATCGCTATGGTTCGCGACAAATTCTCACGCGCATCGTCGTCTGGTGGTCAGCCTTCACCATTCTCACCGGAGCCGCCACCGGCTTCTGGATGCTCCTGGTGGTCCGTTTCCTGTTCGGGGTCGGGGAAGCTGGGGCCTTGCCCAACGCCACACGAGTGGTGGCACGCTGGTTCCCTCCCTCCAAGCGGGGAACGGCGCAGGGGATCGTCACCACCGCCATGATGGTGGGAGGAGCCGTCTCCCCCGCCGCCGCCGCCGCACTCATTCTCTGGCTGGGTTGGCGCTGGTCGTTTGTCCTTTTCGGCGCTCTGGGGACTCTGTGGGCGTTGGCGTTCTATTACTGGTTTCGGGATGACCCACGCCACCATCCTGCCGTCAACGACGAGGAAATCCGTGTCATTCAGGGCGATCCGACCAGTGACGCGGAGCCGGAGGGGCACCCGCCCATTCCCTGGGAGGTGGTCCTCCCCAGTGGCAACGTCTGGCTTCTGGGCGGATTGATGAGCTGTGGGGCGGCGGTCTTTTACATGCTCATTTCCTGGTATCCCAAGTATCTCCAGGCAGGGCGCCAGGTCGAGGAGACTCTCTCGGGACAGCTGGCGAGTCTGGTCCTCGCCGGCGGAGCACTGGGATGTTTACTGGGAGGCATTCTCACCGATCAGCTGATGCGGCGGACGGGGAGCGCACGCTGGAGCCGTTGTTACGTGGGGAGTTTTTCCTTTGCCGTGGGGGGAGTGGCGATGCTCCTCAGCCTGCATTGCGACTCCCCGCTCCTGGCCGCCTGCTGCACCTCCATTACGATTTTCTGTGTGCAGCTGCAGATCCCTGCCTGGTGGGCAACGGTGATCGGCATCAGCGGTCGCCATGTGGGTGCCCTGGCGGGGTTGATGAACTCCCTTGGTTGCATCGGGGCGATCGCCTCGCAGCTCTTTCTCGGGAGCCTCGCCGACTGGCTGGGAGAACAGGGCTATACCGGGCGTTCGCGGTGGGATCCAGGATTTTATGTCTACAGCATCATCATGGTTCTTGGTGCGTTGCTCTGGCTTCTGGTACGTCCCGAACGATCCGTGGTCGATCTCACGCCCGAGCCGGAACCCCTTGCGGATGCCGTTCCTGAGTGACCCCACTCATTCGGATCGACGCCGTTGCCACTGACTGATCCCCGTGTTGAGGATCACGATCAGTCCAATCAGGATGAGCGTGATTTCAATGGGCGCTCCAAGCATGCCGATGCTGTTCTCCATCACCGCCAGGATCAGGATTCCCAGGATTGTTCCCAGCACCGTCCCCTGTCCTCCAGACAGACTCGCTCCCCCAATCACCACCGCAGCGATCACCTGCAGTTCCAACCCCTGGCGCACATTGGGATCGCCACTGCGCGAGTAAGCAAACTGCAACACCCCCGCCCAGCCGGTAAGCAAGCCAGCCATCCCATACAGGAGGATTTTGGACCTGGAGACATTGATGCCACAAAGCCGGGCCGTTGCCTCATTGGAGCCAATCGCGTAGCAATAGCGCCCCAGCACCGTATAGTGGAGGGCGACCGCCACGAGGATGGCGAGGAACGCCACGCTCCAGACACTGGGTCCAAAGAGGAGATAGGGAGGAGCGCTCGCCTCGGAAAACGAGACCACCCAGGCCGGTGCTTCGCCACGAAACGAAATCACGCGTCGTTCTGCCAACCCCACCGCCAACCCTCGGGCAATACTCATCATCCCAAGGGTGGCGACAAAAGGACTCACGCGCAACCCGGTGATCACCACGCCGTTGACCACTCCACAGAGCCCCCCCACCCCCACACCCAGAACAATCGCCCCCACGCTGCAACCGAGCGGTGAGACTCCCCGTGCTTCCAGCAGGCGAAAGACGCTCATCGACACCACCGTGACCAGCGCCACCACCGATCCCACGGAGAGATCAATTCCACCGCTAATGATCACCAGCAACATCCCCAGTGCCACCACGGCGGGGATACTGTTCTGGTGAAAAAGCACCTGGAGATTCTGGAGACTCAGAAAGTTCCACAGGTACCCTTTCCACCACAACAGGAGCAGAAAGACCGTGAGCACCGAGAGCAACCCAAACATGGGGCCGGATTCAGGTGGAAGGCGCCGCGTTGGCCCCGGGAGTGCACCACGAAGGAGATTGTTGACCGGAGTCGATGTCGACGCGGGGGGAGGGGAAGTGATCTCGTCGCTCATGCGAATCTTGGTTCCTCATCAGGAGAGGGGCCGTTCCCCCACTCGATCACCACTGTTGAAGTTGTCGCTCCAGATCTTCCAGGGCCAGCGAACGCCGCGGCACCCGGTAAAAGTGTTCTGCCATCGTGGCCAGGCTCGATCGACTCGACAGCACGCGCTGCACCTCTTCCTCCAATTTGCGTAGCCAGACGGGGACATCCAGCCCCACCCCCACGGGATTCACCGTGTAGGCCTGGAGTTCCTCCTGGAGGCGGACGAACGACGGAGTTGCCCCCCCCGCGCGTGCCTCGTTCATGGCGGGCTCGATCAGCGCACGCAGGCGATCCAGGGCCAGCGGTTTCACAAAGCGTTCATTCAGACGATCGCTCACGGTGCTCAGGCGCACCCCACGCTCGCGCTCCAACTGTTGCAGGCGTGTCAGTTGCTGCCGGGCCAGATCGCCGGTGTAGTACGTCAGCGAATCTTCCCACAACACCACCGCCTCGCGCCGACCGCGCCGAGCGAGAACCTCATGGGCAAGAATCAGGGGGCGAAACTGCCAGGCATGACGTTCATAACTCACCTTGAGGCGTAGGAAATCCAGCAACACGTGCAGATTTTCGCCATAATCCGACTGGCTGGTGGTGGTGTTGTAATCGCGGTATTCTTCGTAGTTTTCGACAACCGCATGCAGGATGAACTCCAGGCGGCGGATCGCATCCGCACGTACAATCCCTCGATCGAGTTCGGCAATGAGCTTTACCGGATGAAGAGGATCGCTATTCTCCGCCAGATAATCCAGATACGCTCCCGCCCCCCGATGCAGGATGCCACGCAGGTTCCCAAGCGTCATGAAACGGGCGTGGAAGAGATCTCGACCGTAGCGCTGGATGAAAAGGCGAATCTGCGCCCATTCGGTTTCGTCGGTCACGCTCTCCAGATGCGACAACTGGACCGAGCGACTGTGATCGATCCACACACTCAGGAAGGGAGCGGTGAGCCGTTCGAGCAACTCAATCAGACGTGAATCGGGGAAGGAGTCGCCCCAGCCGGCCGCCGAGGCCACCAGGCTCTCCACCGATTCCAGGTAACAAACCTGAAAGAGATCGTTAAACTCGGTCACCCCACGCCCGGGCAATCGATGTGCCTGTTCCATATCGCGTGCGGTGCGCAGCAACTTGAAGCTCTCCTTCAGCAGTCCCAGCCGGGGGAGATTGGCCAGGAGCGCACGCAGCAACTTCTGCGCGGTGCGCACGCGCAGGATGCGGCGCGGCTGGCCTCCATCCGCCAGCGGGGTAAAGAGCAGGGGTTCTTCCTTGAAAGGAGGCAGAAAGTCGTCCAGGGCCGCCCGGGCTCCATCTCCATCGCCCTGAAACAACGCTTGCTCCAGGCGAATGGCGTGCGTTTCCCAGTCGGCCATCGGCACCTGTTCGAGTTGGAGCGCCTCCCCGGTGTGCTGAGCCTGCCCATGCTGGGCGCCCTGCAGGGCCCCTACTGCCAGTGTCATGTCCAGACAGGTGTTGATCGCGGTGTAGAGCAACTGCTCCTTGATGACGCGGCGACGATCATACTCCACCAGGGAATCATACGACCCCGACGGCGTGGGGAGTTCCTGGGCATGGATGGCGTCGAGCAGCACGAGTAACTGCACCCGTCGTGACCGAGCAGTTCCAAGCCACACCTGCACGGGAACGCGCACTGCGAGGTTGTCCTCCCCTACCTTCCCCCACACCGCGCTAACGACGGCCCGGGCCGCCACCACCCACAGATGGGCCAGTGCCGAGAGAAAGCGCAACCGCTTTTCCAGCCGTTTACTCTCCCCTTCCAGATCAAAAGGCGGTTGGCGTTCGCCTCCTTCGACCAGGGCCCCTTCATCCTGGTTGGTACTATCCTCGTAGGTGACTTCCTCGTAGGCCGCCCGATAAAGATCTTCCTCGTCCTCCTCTTCCTTGCGCGGCTTTTCAGGCACATCGAGGGTTGGCGCCTGCCAGTATTCCTCGGCGTTGGCCTCCAGGTAATCGAAAAACTTTTGCACCAGGGCGAAGTCGGGCTGACGTTGGGGTGTCCCTCCCGTGACTCGAAAGAGCCACCGCAGCGACAGCGCGTGAAACGAGTAGGGACCTTCCTCCAGCGGCACCTGCTCGACCTGACCGACCCAGTTGATGAGCAACGCCAGCGCGGCGCGAAAATCTTCCTTGCGAAGCAGTGCATCGATCACCAGGGCAAACGCCTTGGGAGATCGAAAATTGTCCAGATGCTGGCGCCAGAAGGCCAGATCGGCTCCACCCGCGCCGCGTTCGTGCCAGTGTCCCAGGGCGCTGGCGACGTGGGTGGCCGATTCCGCCGCCTCGGTCCCGAGCACCCGGCGCACCTCGCTCACCTCGATCGTGGCAAAGCGATCCCACCACGTCGCTAGTTTTTCCATCCTGGCGCGGACG
>JAKOSN010000154.1 GCA_029777335.1 Planctomycetota bacterium | reverse complement strand
AGGACCCGGGGCACAAGGGACACTGGGTCGCCCGCGGCGGCACGCTCCATTACGACGGCAAAAGCGAGGCGAAGGACAAGGATCTGTGGAGCGAAAAGGAGTACGGCGACTTCGAGTTGATCTGCGACTGGCGCCTGCCAGCCAAACCCCAGAAGATGAAACGCCCCGTGATTCTCCCCTCCGGAGAATACGCGATGGAAAACGGCAAGCAGAAGGAGATCGAGGTCAACGACGCTGGCGATAGCGGCATCTATCTGCGCGGCAACAGCAAGAGCCAGGTCAACATCTGGTGCTGGCCGATCGGCTCGGGCGAGGTCTATGGGTATCGCACTGATCCGAAGATGTCCGGAGAGGTGAAGGCAGGGGTCACTCCCAAGGTGAAGGCCGACAAACCGCTGGGCGAGTGGAATCGCTTCCACATTGTGATGAAAGGCGATCGGCTCAGTGTCAATTTGAACGGCAAGCAGGTCCTCGACCAGGCGCAACTCCCTGGCGTGCCGGCCCGGGGACCGATCGCTCTGCAACATCATGGCGATGCGGTGGAGTTCCGCAACATTTTCATCCGGGAATTGAAGTGAGTGCCCGCGAGGCGCGCCGTCCAGGCGGCTGCGCGCCTCGCCCGTGTGGCTTTCTGTACTCGTCGAGGAGGAAGCGATGTCTCGTTTGCAGCAGGCGCTGGACCAGATCGTCTTTGCCCGGCGCTACTCGGTCCAGATGATCGATTCGATTCCCGTCAGTGAGTGGTTTCGCCTTCCCCCGGCGGGCGTTTCACACATTGCCTGGCAGGTTGGCCACCTGGCCATGGCGCAGTATCGCCTCACCCTTGAACGCGTGCGTGGCCGGCGCCCCGAGGATGCCACCCTCATCAGCGATGCCTTTCTCAAGCTGTTCGGCCGCGACTCGGTCCCCGCTGCCGACCCGGCGTGCTACCCTTCCCCGGAAGAGATCCGCCAGGTCTTCGACAACGTCCATCAGCAGATGCTCCAGGAAGCCCCGCTCCTCAGCGAGGCGGAACTCGATCAACCCGTGCTCACCCCGCATTCCCTGGTGAAAACCAAGCTGTGGGCGTTTCTCTGGTGTTCGCATCACGAGATGATTCACGTCGGCCAGATCGGCTTGCTCCGTCGGCAACTGGGGCAGAGACCGCTGTGGTGATCTGCCATTTGCTCGCACCGCGCCACTGACCTATCCTTGGACAGCGTGATCGCTGCTGGTCACGCTGTTCCAGCAACGGTGGTGGGAGGTGCCTGGTATGGTGGATTCGCTCGCGACCCCCTCGCCCCGGCGCGGCCTGTTTCTGGGAGGCGCGCTCCTGGTGGCGTCCCTCGCCCTCGCGGCTCAGCTGGCGCGCAGCGGACTGGACCTCCCTCTGTACGACTTCGTCGAATACTGGGCGGCAGGACGACTCAATGCCCATGGCGCCAACCCCTACGACCCCGAGTTGATCCATCAGCTGGAACGCTCCACGGGGCGCACCGAGGACGGGGTGTTGATGTGGAATCCGCCCTGGACCTTGCCGCTGGTGATGCCCTTTGGCCTCCTCCCGGCCCACCCCGCGCATCTGGTGTGGCTGCTGGTGCAACTGGGCGCCCTGCTTCTGAGCGCGGCGCTCCTCTGGCGGATTCAAGGAGGCGCCGACGACGACCGCTGGCTCGCCTGGGCCCTGACGTTCACCTTTTTGCCCACATATTTTGCGCTCACCGCGGGGCAGATTTCGCCGCTCCTGCT
>JAKOSN010000153.1 GCA_029777335.1 Planctomycetota bacterium | reverse complement strand
CCGTCCAGATGCCCGCCTCCTGGATCAGAGTCCTGGGACTCCTCGCCGGCTTGTGGGGAATGCTCTTCTGGCTTGGCGGATGGTTCCGGTTTCGCTCCAGGGGGTGGGACTCGGCGACGGTAGCGCAAGACGACACCCACCCAACCTGGCCACATTGGCTCCTCCTCGCTTTGCCTGTCGCCGTGCTGGGCACCATCCCCGTTTCGTTACTGCTTCCCTTGACCAGCGCGCGGGTAATTGTCCTTGGCATGCGCATGGCTGCCTCGGTCTGGGTCATCGCGGTGATCTTTCGGTATGGCCGGGTAGAGCCTCGTGGGGGAACCCTCCTCCTTGGCGCGGGGTTGATCCTGTTGCTCACCCTCAAGCTGTTCGGGATCACCAACCTGCTCCAGCCGCAGCTTTTCGCGGGGAGTGCCCTCGTTGGTCTCCTTCCCGTGAGCAGTTTTGTGGCGCTGCTTCTCGTCGAAATGGCGATGGTACTCTTCGTGCTGGAAGAGGAACAACTCGATCTCAAAAAGGCGCTGCGCCAGAGCGGAGATTCCGAAACCCGGTTCCGGTTGATCTTCGAGTACAGCGGTGTGGGGATGGTGCTTCTCTCGGCGAGTGGAAAGATCCTCCAGGCCAACCCCGCGATCAAACGCACTCTTGGCTACAGCGATGAGGAGCTTTCGCAGCGGCGCCTGAGCGATTTTCTCGATCCCCATGCGCCCTCGACCTCCAAGGTGCTCCCAGACGATCCGCAGAGCAAGGAACCGGAATCCTACTATGAGCGGGAGAAACGCTATCTCCGCAAGGACGGCTCGCCGATCTGGGCGCGCCTGGTACGCGTGCCAGTCCGTGAAGCTGACACAGGGATGGTCCAGTATTACGTTGGCGTTCTCATGGATATTACCGAGCGTAAACGGGCCGAAGAGGCCCTGATCGCCAGCGAACAACGTCTCCGCCTGTTCAACGAGGGGGCGGGAGATGGCATCCTGGTAACGGATGATCAGGGAGTAATTCTCGAAGGCAATCCTTACTTTTGCGCCCTGCTCGGTCGCCTCCGCACCGAGGTCCTGCAGTCCGCGCTCGCTCGATTCGCGGAGCATCCCGAGGTCGTCGAGCGCTATCAAAAACGCATCTTGCAAGATCGGGGTGGCAAACGGCTGGAGACACGGCTGCGGCGAAAAGACGGTGCCCTGGTCGATGTCGAGATGAGCGGGGTTCTTTTGAACGTCGGAGAACGCTGCCTGGTTCACAGCATCTGCCGCGATATCACCGAGCGCAAGCGCATTGAACTGAATCTACAGGAAACACGCGAGAAACTTCGCCAGGAACGCGATTTCACTCGGCAGATCCTGGAAACCGCAGATGTGCTCATTGTCGTGGTCGATCCCGACGGTCAGGTGGTGCGTTTCAATGGCGCCAGCGCTCGCCTCTCCGGCTACAGCGAGCGCGCCCTCCGGGGGCGCGTTTTCTGGGAAGTCCTCTTTGTCGAACCCCACGCCCAGACGATGCGGCAAGCGTTGCAAAAGTTACGCGAGGAGCGCCCTGGACTGATCGATCTGAACGTGACTCCGCGCGAACGTCCGCTGGCCGCCTCTCCCGTTCAGGAAATCCCCTGGCGTACGTCGAGTGGAGAGGACCGTTGCATCGCCTGGCGACATGCCGCGGTCCGCGACGGCCTGGGTGAGCCACGCTTTCTGATCAGCACGGGCATCGATGTCACCGAGCACCGCCTTCTGGAAGAACATCTGCGCCAGGCGCGCAAGATGGAAGCGCTTGGGACGCTGGTTGGAGGGATCGCCCACGATTTCAACAATCAGTTGACGGCAATTCTGGGTAATCTCGGCCTGGCACTCGCCGATCTGGAGGTCGAGGAACACACGGACAATCCCCGAGCGCATGGGAATGTCAACCGAGCGCTGGACAACGCCCATCAGGCGGCGCAGCGCTGTGCCGAGATCACCCAGCGCCTTCTGACCTTTAGCCACGGTCGGCTCGGTACTCCGACCACGGTCTCCCTGGCGCAACTGGTGGATGAAACGGTTCGCGTTCTCCAGCATCGCTTCCCCGACACCATCCCCATCGATCGAACCGTGGCGCCCGATGTCTGGCCGGTCCTGGCGGACCAGGCCCAGCTTCATCAGGTATTGCTCAACCTGGCCGCCAACGCGCGGGATGCCATGCCGGACGGCGGACATCTCACCTTCAGGCTCGCCAATCGCCACATTACCGCGAGCGATTGCGTGCATGAGCGGGAAGCCCGTCCGGGAGATTTTGTCGAGATCACGGTGACCGATACCGGGACTGGCATGTCCCCGGAGGTGGTCGCTCGACTCTTTGAGCCCTTCTTCACCACCAAGACCGACGGGCTCCGCTCGGGCATGGGACTGGCGATGGTCTACGGCCTGGTGAAAGCCCACAAGGGATGGCTCACGGTCCGCAGCGAACTCGGCCAGGGCAGCACCTTTTCCGTCTATCTGCCAGCGCAGGAGGCTCCCCCTGCTCCGCCACCCGAACCCTGCGAAGCCCCCGCGCAGGGGGGGAGTGAATGTCTCCTCCTCGTTGACGACGAGGAACTCCTCCGCAGCCTGGCGCGACTGATTCTTGAACGCAAGGGATTCCGAGTGCTCGTCGCCCGGGATGGCGAGGAAGCGCTGGCTATTTATCGCGAACGCGGGGCCGAAATCCAGCTCGTTCTGCTCGATTACGTCATGCCTCGCCTGACTGGCCTGCAGGTTTTCCAGATGCTTCGACAGATCGACCCCGAGGTCTGCGTCGTCTTTTCGAGTGGCTACACCATGGACAGCGAGGTGGATCAACTGCTGGCAACCGGGGCGCGCGGCTTTGTCCCCAAACCGTACCGCCCCGATGACCTGGTCCGCACCGTTCGCAAGGCGCTGGATCAGCGCCGTTCCCTCGGGCACCTCTCCCGTGGCGTGCAATCGGCGACCTTGTGAGCCGCAGGGAGGACCGGCGTACTGGTTCGACTGATTGACGAGAGAACTACGCCACCCCCACAGCCACATCGCTCGGCGACGCCGCGTTGGCTTTGTCGGGGTTCCCCGATGCCTTCCCAATGGTTCAATCGTCCACCACATCGTCCAGCAAACTGATCGCGACCACGTCTCCACGCACGATCAGAACGCGCTTGCGGTTGCGTTTGATTCCCGTCGCACACGAGGCGGCAACATAATTCTCGCGCGAGGTATCCGTATCGCGCAGATCGTGGAAATCGGCGTTGCGCATCTCCAGATAGTCCTCGTGGATCCGATGCAGCGTGCCCAGGCAGACAAACGGACTCTTCAGATCGAGCACCACTTTCTGACCAATGAGTTCCTCGAGCACCGTTGACCTCGTTCGGGCGAAACGTATTGTGACGGAGAGCCCTGGCGATCACGAATCCAAACCGGTCATGGCCTTGACAGCACTAGTCACCGCTGAACGATTTTATCAGGAAGCCCTGCAACGCCTCCAGTGTCTCCTGCACTCGCAACGCGAGGCGCTGGCGCACGCCGCGCAATTGTGTACCGAGGCCATCGCCAATGAGGGGCTGGTCCATCTCTTTGGCTGTGGGCACAGCCGCATGCTCTGCGAAGAGATGACTCCGCGTCAGGGGTGTTTTGTCGGCTGGCATACCATTGTTGAACTCGCGCTCACCTTCCACAACGCGATCGTGGGCCCCAACGGCTTGCGGCAAAGTCTTCACCTGGAGAAAACCCCGGGCTACGCCGAGCAGATCCTGCGCAACTTCGCCTTTGGCCCGAAGGATGTCCTGATTGTTATTTCCACAAGTGGGATCCGCGAAGTAATTATTGAGATGGCCGAGGGAGCCCGCCAACGCGGGTTGGCCGTCATTGGTGTGGTGAGTAAGGCTCACTGCGAACAGGCCAAACCCGCTCACTCCAGTGGGAAAAAGCTCCTCGATGTCGCCGACGTGATTCTTGATAATGGCGCGCCGGTGGGAGATTCCCTCCTCACCCTGAGCACGGGCCAAACCACTGGCCCGTTCAGTACCCTGGGCGGAGCCATGGTGATGAACATGCTTCGGTGCGAGGTGGCGCAGCGCCTGATTGACCGCGGGATCGAGGTGGTCTTCCTCCCCAGCCACCAGTTTGTCGGCAGCCGCACGGTCGAGGAACAACTGGAATATTTCTACGCCCAGTACGCGCGCCGGATGGGTCCGCTCTACGCCCGGCAGGGAGCGTCCTCGCCCTGAGAGAACAGGCCGCCTGCACCTTGCCCAGGAGGAAACTTGTGCAGCTCAAAGGGAAGCGAGCCCTGATAGTTGGGGGGACCACCGGCATCGGTCTGGCCGCCGCGCGACGGTTCCTGGAAGAAGGAGCGGTGGTGGTCCTGGCCGGGCGCTCCAGTACCAAGGGTCACGAAGCGCTGACAACACTGCAACGGCCGGCCCAGGTCTTCTTCGTCGCCTGTGATGCCGCCCACCCCGACCAGGTCGCCTGGCTCCTGGAGCAGACGGTGGGATTGCTTGGTGGACTGGACATTCTTTATCATGTAGCAGGAATCAGTGGGCGCAGGTATGGCGATGGTCCCTTGCACGAGTGTTCCGATGAGGGGTGGCAAGCGACACTCGATGCGAATCTGAAAAGCACGTTTCTGACCAACCGGGCTGCGCTTCGGCAGATGCTGGTGCAAAACCAGGGGGGCGCGATCCTGAACATGGCCAGCGTGCTGGGGTTCGCTCCCTCGCCGCACTTCTTCGATACGGCGGCCTACACGGCCACCAAGGGAGGGATCATCGCCCTGAGTCGCCAGGCGGCAGCACGGTACGCACCGCAGCAGATCCGCGTCAATGTGATCGCCCCGGGATTGATCGACACGCCCATGGCCACCCGCGCCGTCAACGATGAGGCCATCTGCGCGTTTCTGGCCACCAAGCAGCCCCTTCGCCAGGGACCGGGCCAACCCGAGGATTGCAGCGAGGCGGCCGTCTTTCTTTGTAGTGACGCCGCCCGTTTCATCACCGGTGTTGTCCTTCCCGTCGACGGTGGCTGGTGTGTGAGCGAGGGACAGTATCCCCCCGAGGCGCCCGGCGAGTAGTAAATCGGATCATGAGCATGCCGAAGTTGCCAGAAGAGATCATCACCACGCCCCCCGAACTGGATCGCTGTTGTGAGTATCTCGCCACCTGTTCGGTGATCGGGATGGATACCGAGTTCGTCGGTGAAGACACCTATCATCCGCGCCTGTGCCTGGTTCAGGTCGCCACCACCGAACGCCTGCTCCTCATCGATCCCCTCACCGCCGGGTCCCTGGATTCGTTCTGGAGGCTCATCGTCGATCCAACGCGGACCGTGGTGGTCCACGCCGGGCGCGAAGAGGCGCGCCTGTGCCAACTCTGGGGGGGCCAACCGCCCGGGAATCTCTTCGATCTGCAACTGGCGGCCGGACTGGTGGGATTCAGCTATCCGATGGGTCATGGCACGCTCGTCAATCAACTGCTGCGCATTCAGCTGGCCAAGGGGGAAACGCTCACCGAATGGCGCGAACGTCCCCTGACGCGCGCCCAAATTCAATACGCCTTCGACGATGTCCGTCATCTCCTTTCTCTCTGGGATCACCTGGCCACTCGTCTGGAAAAACTAGGTCGCCAGGAGTGGGCACGCGAGGAGTTCGCACGGATGACTTCCCACGCCACCGCCCCCCCCGAGGTGATGGAGAAGTTCCGCAAGCTCCGCGGGCTGGGCTCACTCGATCGACGCCGTCTGGCCATTGTGCGCGAACTCTACGCCTGGCGCGAGGAGAAGGCGGCACGCATGAATCGGCCGGCGCGCACCATCGTCCGGGATGATTTGCTGGTCGAGATTGCCAAACGCAATCCGACCAGGGAACGCGATCTTCAGATCGTTCGCGGATTAGCCAAGCGCGATCTCGATGCGATTGTGGAGGTGGTGAGCCGCGCGCGCGCCCTGCCCCTGGAAGAATGCCCCGAACCCTCCGAGCGCGAACAGGATCCGGCCCAGGTGTCGATTATCAGCAGCATTCTCCAGGCGGCCCTGAGCGACTGGTGTGCTCGCCACCACCTCGCTCCGAACCTGGTGGCGACCAGCAACGACATCAAGCTCCTCGTGCGCGCTCGGCGCCAGAACCAGGAGTTACCGGCCGAATCTCAGTTAACACGAGGCTGGCGGGCAGTCCATGTCCTGCCACAATTGCTGGCGATCCTCGATGGCAAGAGAAGTATACGGATCTCTCATGTCCGCAGTGATACTCCGCTGACCGTCGAGGATCACTAACGTCCCTTCACTGCGAGCGCGCGACTCCCTCCGTGGTGACGTAATACTTGGCGAGCATATTGGGGTTCTCCCAGCGGGGAAACTCGCCCGGCTGTTGCAAATAACGCAGGAACTGCCGCGTGACCTCGCTGAAATGCGCCTCATGGCCAATCCGGTAGTGGTCGGGAATGCTGATCCGCAGATCGCCTCCCTGCGGTTGGACCCCCACTCCGGGATAGACCTCTTGCAGTGCCTGAATCCTATTCTGGACCGCCTTCAACGCGCTTTCGATCTTGTTGCCCAGCGGGACAATGTACAGTTCAGGCCGCCAGTTCTCCTCCACTCCTTGACGAACCTCCACCCGCGCGTTGGTCCCCCGAAAAACGGCATAATGCGTGTCTCCTGGCGCAGCCGTCGATTCATAATCCCACAGCACGTTCAGTTTCACATGTACCCCGCGCACGGTGTAGGTCACCAGGGTATTGCAGAAATAGTCGAGGTGATCGCCATGGACATGAGGGGCTACGGCGGCAGGGAACTCGGACTCGCCGGTCACCTTCTGGAAATCCGCGCGGCTCATCACGGTGGGCCAGCGTTTGGCGGAAACAATGGCGGTCTCCGCGGGAGCACGAATCGTCTGCTCGGGGAAGACCATCCATTGCACCAGATCAACCAGGTGGGTGCCGACATCACTCAGCCCCTCGCCCTGGTGATGAATATCGAAATACCACAGAGGGCGGCGCAACGGCACCCCGGCAACCATTTTCATGAGAAAATGACGGCTTTCCATGTAGACCGCCGGTTCATCAGGTGACCCCGGATCGATGGTCCCAAAGACCTCGGGATCATTGACAAACGCCTTCTGGAGCAGCGAGGTAATCTCATAACGCTCGGTCATGATGTCGTAGGCGATCAGTCCCTTCGCCTCGGCGGTTGCCAGGGCCGACTGCAACTTGGGCCTATCCTCGGGGACAATAATCCAGGGCTTATCCGCGAGCACGTGGAACCCCGCCTCAACCGCTGCCTTGATGGCATCGATCTTGACACGATTGAAACCTGCCAGCACCACCACATTCCCGGGTCGTTCCGCCAGGAGTCGCTCGATGGGGTTGGAGCAGGCATGGACCTCCAGTTCCCAGCGAGTGGGACGTTCCCGGCGCGTATTGAAACCAGCGATACGGCCCAGATGCAGGAGAAGATCGCTTCCCAGCGTCCCGTACACATGAACGCGCGGATCGATCTCCGCAATCATTTCTTTTTGCACCAGAGCCGCGTGGAAATGACCGGGATTGAGAGTCATCAAACGCACAGGATTCATGGTCGGCCTTCTCGTTAAGTCAGGGCAGGGGTAATTCCTTGCCATAACTAGCGGGAAGGTCTGACCCTGTCCACCAGCTTCATGCTTTCAGCCAGGGAAGGGGCGCAAACCAGGACGGCCATACCTCGCTGCTCAACGCAGTGACATATGGCCGTCATTACAGGAGTCACGATCACAGAATGCTGGTTTATCCTCTGACTACGAGGAGATTACTGATTCTGGAAGACCTCACCGCCTGCCATCGAGGCCATGGCGCGATAGGTCGCGATGGCGATCGAGTCGGAGACAAACCGCACCGAGCCGTCGGCCATGGCAAAGTTAAGCCCGCCCGAGTGGTTGCTGCGGAACGAGTAGACGTTCGGCCAGTCAGTCAGCGAGTAGAAGGTACCCGCGGTGGTGCGGCAATTCGGATAGATGGCGCACGTACCCGTCGCGTGATTGAAGAAGGCCCAGTCACAGTGATAGTTGCGCTCGGCGACGTCTTCACCGACCATGAAGGTATTACTGGTGCCGTCCGAGATGCTGGCGATGAACAGTTTGGCCTTGTTGATTGCGTCGCTCCGGAAGAAGATCCCGTCCCCAGCATCCAGACCGTTGTTGCTGCCCGTCACCGAGTAGACCGGGTTCCAGCGGGCATCGCCCCAGGCCCAGTTCTGGCCACACACACCCTTGTAGTTGGTGCAACCCATCAGGGTGCTGCCCACGTTGGCGCGATCGGTGCGTGCTGCGCCCGAACTGCTGTCGCTGGGGCAAAGGAGGCTCTTGACTTGCTGGGAGCAGACCAATCCTCCCGTCGGAAGCGTTGCCGACGCCATCGACGAACCGAGCACCTGCGGGCCGTACTGAGCCAGCGTGCCCTGTTCCATGTAGGGGAGCACCCGCGCGATCCAGCTCCAGGTGTTCGGCGAGGTATTCGCATAACTGTACCCGGGGCCAGCATTCCGCGGCAGAGTGCCTTCGGCATCGTGGTACGAATGGCAGGCGATGGCGAGCTGTTTCAGGTTGTTGCTGCAGCTCATGCGAGCAGCCGCTTCGCGGACCTTCTGCACCGCAGGCAGAAGCAGACCGATGAGGATGGCGATGATGGCGATCACCACCAGCAACTCGATCAGGGTGAACGCCGACCGACTTCTTCGGTGCAAACTCTGCATGGAGATCTCCAACCAGAAGAGAAATAAGGAAAACGGGTTGAGAACGAGGCGGTTCGTGACCAGGTCACTTGGACAGCTTCAGTTCGTAGGTTTTGGGAGCTTCCACTACTTCAACGGACAGATCAGTGGTATCGACGGTGTTGTACTTCACGTTGATGAGCGATTTCGTCTCGGAGTAGGGATCCTTGGGATTGACGGGGACCGCGGAGATGACCGTGACCTTGTACCATCCCAGCGGCGCTCCGGGTTTTCCCGAGGTGTACACCGTGAAGGTGCCATCCTCAGCGATGTCGGCAGACGGCACGAGGGTGGAGGTGTTCCCCTTCGCCTTGTCCGGGTTGAAGGCCATCGATCCCTTGCTCATCGGTTTATCGCCCAGCTTGATCGAGCCGGTGACCGGATAGAGCTTGGGACCGCTTTTCCCTGAACAGCCACCGGCTGGGAGCAGGAGCAAACCGGCGAGAAGAATGAGACCCACGGTACGGAGCGGACGGTGCAGAAAAACAACCATTGCGTTCCCGGAGAGGTTAGAGATCGGGGACATTCACCCCTTCGCCCTGGGCGGGTGAGGCAAAGCAACTCGCGATGATCATAAATGAAACTTTTACAAATCCTAATCTCCCCCTCCTGAGAAGGTGCTGAGAAATGGGTGAATGTTGCTTAATGATTTCTCCCCATCTTTTTCCCTTCCTCTACAGGAAATCCCGGTTTTATGAGATTCTTTTCCTCAGAGTTCCTTCGCCTTTCTCCATGCCAGGAATGCCTCGGTGAGGGGGGCTTCTCCACGCCTGGATCTGTATAATTCCAGCAACTCGTCCGTGGCGATCCAGAATAGTTTCGTTCGAGGAGCGATGGATGTTTGCAGTCGTGGCCTGTCTTGCGCTCGCCGCCGATCCTGCCCCCTGGGAACAGCAGGAATCTGCCCATCTCAAGAATATCAAGCAACTTACTCATGATTTCCTCCGTGCCGGTGAGGGTTATTTCTCGCCGGATAAGAAGCAAATCATCTTTCAGGCCGAGGAGAAGGGAACGGGGAATCCCTTCTACCAGATCTTTGTCATGGATCTGGCCACGGGCAAAACGCGGCGCGTGAGCCCCGGAGTTGGCAAAACGACCTGTTCGTTCTTCTCCCCCGATGGCAAGAAGATCATCTTCGCCAGCACGCACCGCGACCCCGACGCCAAGAAGCATTACGCGGCGGAATACAAGCTGCGCGAGGAGGAGCAGAAGACCCGCAAACGACGCCGCTATGTCTGGGATTTCGACCCCTACATGGACATTTACGAGGTGCCGGCCGACCTCTCTCGCGAACCCCGTCCCCTTACCACCGCCAAGGGATACGACGCCGAGGGGAGCTACTCCCCCGACGGCAAGCACATTGTTTTCTGCTCCAATCGCGAGGGGGAAAAAGATCTTCAGCTCTACATCATGGATGCGGATGGCAAGAACGTGCGGCGCCTCACCAACGCTCCGGGGTGCTACAACGGCGGCCCGTTCTTCTCCCCCGATGGGAAGAAGGTCATCTTCCGCAGCGATCGCAAAAAGGCGGATCACCTGCAACTGTATGTGATCAACGTCGACGGCACCGGGGAGAAGGCCTTAACGGACGATCTCAACTGGGTGCAATGGGGGCCCTACTGGTACAGGGACAGCAAACACATCGTCTATGCAGGGGCCGACCACAGCAACCCCATGATGCGCCCCAATTACGATCTCTACTGGATGAATATCGAAACCGGCAAGAAGGCTCGTTTGACCTACTTCCCGGGAGCCGACGTTCTCCCTGTCTTCTCACCCGACTACAAGCAACTGATGTGGACGTCGACCCGCAACGACGCCCACACCTCGCAGCTCTACCTGGCCGATTTCATTCCGCCCGAGGAGAAATAGCCTCCTTGTGCGGCACGTGCCCGGAGGTTTCCCATGCAGATCGCAACTCCTGCTCACCCCGCCCGGGTGGTCCGTGCTCCTCGCGGAGCGACGCGCACTTGCAAGGGCTGGGTTCAGGAAGCCGCCCTGCGGATGTTAATGAATAACCTCGATCCCGAGGTCGCCGAGGATCCGGATCGCCTGGTCGTGTATGGTGGATCGGGGAAGGCGGCTCGGACCTGGGAGGCCTTCGACATCCTGGTTGCGAGTCTGCGCAAACTGGAGAACGACGAAACTCTCCTGGTTCAATCCGGCAAACCCGTGGGCGTCATTCGCACTCACGAGATGGCGCCCCGGGTGCTCCTCGCCAACAGCCTCCTGGTGCCACGCTGGGCCACCTGGGAGGAGTTCCGTCGTCTGGAGGCGATGGGGCTGACCATGTACGGACAGATGACTGCGGGCAGCTGGATCTACATCGCCTCGCAGGGCATTCTGCAAGGGACCTACGAGACGTTCGCCGCCTGTGCCCGCCAGCACTTTGACGGCACCCTTGCCGGTCGATTGGTGGTCACGGGCGGATTGGGGGGGATGGGGGGAGCCCAGCCGTTGGCCGCTACCATGAACGGGGCGGCGTTCCTCGGCGTGGAGGTCAACCGAGCGCGCATCGAACGGCGCCTGCACAGTGGCTACCTCGATCGCCTCTGCGCCGATCTGGACGAGGCGCTCGACCTGGTGCTGACGGCTCGCGCCCAGGGGCAAGCGCTCTCCGTGGGTTTGCTGGGGAACATCGCCACGGTTCTCCCTGAACTGGTTCGGCGGGGAATTGTTCCCGATGTCCTGACCGACCAGACGTCCGCGCATGATACCCTCAACGGCTACGTTCCCATCGCCCGCACCCCGGAGGAAGATCTGGACGCCCTGCGCCGTTCGGATCCTCCGAGTTACGTTGCCCGTGCGCTGGAAACGATCGCCATCCATGTGCGCGCCATGCTCGAACTGCAACGGCGCGGCGCAGTCACCTTCGACTACGGGAACAACCTTCGTGCCCAGGCCGAACTCGCTGGGGTGAGCGATGCCTTCCGCATCCCCGGTTTCGTCCCCGAATACATTCGCCCTCTCTTCTGCGAAGGCCGCGGGCCCTTTCGCTGGGTGGCCCTCTCCGGCGACCCCGAGGATATTGCACGCACCGATGCGGCCGTCCTGGAGACGTTCCCTGCGAATGAGTCGCTGGTCCGCTGGATTCGCATGGCGCAGGCCAAGGTGCAGTTTCAGGGACTGCCGGCGCGCATTTGCTGGCTTGGGCATGGCGAGCGCGCTCTGCTGGGAGTGCGCTTCAACGAGATGGTGCGACGAGGTGAATTGAAAGCCCCGATCGTCATCGGTCGCGATCATCTCGACGCCGGCTCGGTCGCCTCTCCCAACCGCGAAACCGAGGCGATGCGAGATGGGAGCGATGCGAT